>DATBGF010000678.1:0-3283 GCA_036558145.1 Acidimicrobiales bacterium | reverse complement strand
TGCGTGCGCACCGACCCGTCCTCGGCCCGGTCGTAGAGGTCGTAGGCGCCCAGGTCGGGCCGCTCGGCCCGGAACGACGACAGCGGCGGCGAGGACACGCCCACGACGTCGGTCAGGAACGAGAGCGCCGCCGCCTCAGGCTCGGTGAACCCCTGGTCGTCGGGCGAGGGCCACAGGATGGTGTCCCGGAAGTCGTCGACGCTGGCCGCGCCCGGCACCGTGGTGGCGGGCGGGGCGGTGGTGCCCGGCCCGGGGGGCGCGGAGGTGGGGCTCGACGCCGGCGGCGAGTCCGTCGTGACCCGCTCGGCCGACCCGACCAGCAGCGGCACGGCCACGGCTACCGCCACCACGGCGAGCGTCGTGCCCGCCACCAGGGCAGCCCGGCGGCGGCGCCGCACGGCACCGACCCGGCCGCGGATGGTGTCGAGGCTGGACGGCGACGGCACGGCCCGGTCGCCCTCGGCCGAGAGGGCGTCGGACAGGCGGTCTTCGATGGAGCGGCCCGGTCCGGTCATCGGTCCTCCTCCCCATGGTCCCCGAGTTGGTGGGCCAGCGCGGCGAGGCCCCGGTGCAGGTGGGTCTTCACCGACCCGGGGGACACGCGCATCGCGGCGGCGATCTCGGCCTCGGGCAGGTCCAGGTAGTAGCGCAGGACGAGCGCCTCACGCTGGCGCTCGGGCAGGCGGCGGAGGGCGGCGACCATCCGGTCCTGCTCGGCCTGGGCCAGCGCCTCGGCCTCGGGCGTGGGCACGGCGACGGCCACCGTGCGCCGGGCGTCGTAGCGGTCGCCGACGGCCCGGTGCCGCAGGTGCGACCGGCAGCCGTTGAGCACCATCGCCCGCAGGTAGGCGGGCGGATTGTCGATGCGCCGCAACCCGCCCCAGCGCACGGCGAGCTTGACGAAGGCGTCCTGGACGACCTGCTCGGCCAGGCCGGAATCGCCCAGCACGACGGAGGCCAGCCGGACCAGCGGCGCATAGTGGTCGCGATGCAGAGCGGCCAGCGGGTCGTCCGGGAACGTGTCCTCGGCGACCGCGTCTACGGCCGGGATCTG
Organism: Acidimicrobiales bacterium; assembly: GCA_036558145.1. Classification (GTDB taxonomy): domain Bacteria; phylum Actinomycetota; class Acidimicrobiia; order Acidimicrobiales; family VFJN01; genus ZC4RG19. The sequence goes on along the minus strand of DATBGF010000678.1, from coordinate 2,229 downwards.
GGAGATTCGCCGCCCGACCCCGCCACGCGGGACCTTCATCTCCGTCATCATGACCCATCGACGCCCAGGCGTCCCCTCCGGTTGACACACCGGCAACCCGCCGGGCGTGGCAGGCTCCGGCCCATGATCGACACGAGGCCGGCCGAGGGCGGCGACATCGATCCCCTGGCTGCGGCCCTGGCCCGGGCGTTCCACGACGACCCCGCCATGACCTGGCTCTTCGGCGACCGGCCCGAGCCCCGCCTGCGACGGCTGCGGCGCTACTTCGGCTCCGAGGCCCGGCGCCACTCCCGCGACGGCGGGACCGTCCTGACCGCCGACGGGCACCCGGGCGCCGCCTTCTGGGAGCCGCCCGACAACTGGCGCACCCCGTGGCGCGAGGTGCTGCGGGCGGCGCCGATGATGCTGAGCGCCATCGGGCCCCGCATCCCCCGGGCCCTGAAGGGCCTGAGCCTCATGGAGACCGCCCACCCCCGGGAGCCGCACTGGTACCTGTCCGTGCTGGGCACCGACCCGCCCCAGCAGGGCAAGGGCGTGGGCGCGGCGCTCGTCGAACCGGTCCTCGACCGCTGCGACCGCGAGGGCCTGGGTGCGTACCTGGAGTCGTCCAAGGAGGCGAACATCCCCTTCTACCAGCGCTTCGGCTTCGCGGTGACCGGCCAGATCGACCTGCCGGACGGCCCGGCGCTGTGGCCGATGTGGCGGGACCCGCGGTGAGCGAGGCCACCGGAGCGCTCGACGACGCCGTCCGGGCGTTCGTGGAGGAGTTCGCGGGCGAGGTGGAGGTGCTCGGGGCCACGGTCGAGGGCATCGACGCCGGCAAGCTGCGTGACTACGTGGAGGTCGAGGCCTACAACCTGGCCTGCGCCTTCATCGACGCCGACGGGCTGCACACCGACGACGAGCTGTGGGCGCTGATCGCCATCTTCGGGCACCGGTTCCCGTCCGAGCTGGCCAAGGCGACCCCCGCCGACCTGCGCAGCGCCCAGCTGCTGGTGGGCCGGAAGGCCCAGTTGACCCGCAGCAGCGCGCTCCTCGACCTGCTGGCGACGGCCGATGCCCGCGACGGCGGCGACCGCGCCCAGCGCCTGGCCCGGCTGGGCGCCCAGATCGGCCACGCGGTGGCCGCCCTCGACCTGGTCCCCACCCACACGGAGCTGGCCGCCATCGAGGCCTACCGGAGCACCGTGCTGCGGGTGGCCGGCGAGCAGCGGCACCAGGCGCCCGGCCCCGCGCCGGCGGCGGCCACGGCGACGACCCAGGCCCAGGGCACGGCCGCCGCCACCGAGCCGGCCGAGCCCCAGCCCGAGGCCCGGCCGCTGGAGGAGCTGCTGGCCGAGCTGGACGACCTGGTGGGACTGGCCGACGTCAAGAAGGAGGTGCGCCTGGTCACCAACCTGTTGCGGGTCGAGAAGATGCGCCGGGAGCGGAACCTGCCGGTCATCGAGCACAGCCACCACCTGATCTTCACCGGCAACCCCGGGACCGGGAAGACGACGGTGGCCCGCCTCGTCGCCCAGATCTACCGCACGCTGGGCGTCGTGGCGAAGGGCCACCTGGTGGAGGCGGACCGGGCCACGCTGGTGGCCGGCTTCGTGGGCCAGACCGCGGGCCGGGTGGTGGCGGCGTTCGACCGGGCCGAGGGCGGGATGCTGCTGATCGACGAGGCCTACAGCCTGGCCCGGGGCGGCGACGACGACTTCGGCCGCGAGGCCATCGACACGCTGGTCAAGCTGGTGGAGGACCGGCGCGACCGGCTCGTCGTGATCCTCGCCGGCTACCCGGACGAGATGGCGAGCCTGGTGGACGCCAACCCGGGCATGGCCTCCCGTTTCCCCAAGACCATCCACTTCCCGGACTACAGCGACGACGAGCTGGTGGCCATCGTCGAGTCGCTGGGGGCCGAAGGCCGCTACACGCTCGACGACAGCGCTCGGACGGCGGTGCGGGCATGGCTCGGCACCCAGTTCCGGGGACGCGGGTTCGGCAACGGGCGCCTGGCCCGCAACCTGTTCGAAGCCGCGGTCGCCAACCAGGCCACCCGCCTGGTCGACGTCGAGGCACCGACCGACGAGCAGCTCACCACGCTGGTCGCAGCCGACATCCCCCCGGTCGAGGCACAGGCCGCGTCGGGCTGAGGCGGATCACCCGCGGCTAGAGAGCGCGGTGCACGTGGTGCAGCGAGAGCCCGAACATGATCTCGGAGATCCCGAACAGCAGCATCCGGAT
>DATBGF010000677.1:0-1501 GCA_036558145.1 Acidimicrobiales bacterium | reverse complement strand
CGGCATGTGGCTGCTCCCTTCGTGTGGCGGCGGTCGGGTTGGTCGCGGCGGCGTCAGGTCGGTGGGGGCATGCGGGCTCCTTCCTCTGGACCGGGGTCGAAGCGGGTGCTGGCGGCGACCGGGACGCCGTGGCGGAGGGTGTCGAGGTTCACGCAGGACCGCCGGGCCTGGGCCTCCAGCCGCGCCAGCAGCCGGGGGTCGGTGCCGGCGGGCACGGTCGCCCGGGTGGCGCAGGTCATCCGCTGGAAGCCCACCGGGACGGCCGGGTCGAGGCCGAGCGTGCCCCGCACGTCCAGCGTCCCGGTGACCGCGACGGTGAGGTCGAGCAGCTCGATCCCGAGCAGGTCGGCGAGCATCCGAATGGTGGCGTCCTGGCAGGCGGCCAGGGCCGCGCACAGCAGCTCGCCCGGGTTGGGGGCGTCGTGGAGGCCGCCCACCGCCCGGTCGATACCGTACGGCCAGCTGACGCCGTAGCGAGGGTCGGGGGCGACCAGGCCGTGGAGGGCGTCGCCGCCCTCGCCGGCACGGGTGCCCGCCCGCTTGACGATCGTCGCCTGCTCCGGGTCCCGCAGGTAGCGGGCCCGCAGCGGTGCCTGCCGGCTGCGGACCAGGGACGTTCCCAGCAGCACCATTGGCTCCTCCCCGGCGAGGCTTGTACGAACGATCGTGCAGAAGGTGGTCAATGTACGATCGTTCGTCTAAGCTGTCAAGGGTCCGCGGTACGGCGCGGGTGGAACAAGACACCGCGCGGCGGGGACGTGGTGGCGGCGACGCGGCGCGGCAGGACGTGGCGGCGGCGGGAACGAGAGGACGGGCGGCGGATGGAGGGGACGCGGCGGGCGCGGGCGCCGGGGGAACGCTCCCGGGGGCGGATCCTGGGGCAGGCGGCCCGGCTGGCCACCATCGAGGGACTGGACGGGTTGTCCATCGGGCGGCTGGCCGAAGCCACCAAGATGCCCAAGAGCAGCGTGTACGTCCTGTTCGGGTCCAAGGAGGAGCTCCAGCTGGCCACCATCGAGGCCGCCAGGGCCAGCTTCGTCGAGGAGGTCGTCAGCCCGGCCCTGCGCGACGGCGGGGCGGGACGGGAGCGGCTCGGTGCCCTCTGCGAGGGGTTCCTCAGCTACGTGCAGCGGCGGGTGTTCCCCGGGGGCTGCTTCTTCGTGGCCACCGCGGCCGAGCTCGGCGGCCGGCCCGGTCGGGTCCACGACCTGGTCGCCGCCTACCAGCGGGAGTGGCGCGACCTGCTCGAGCGGACCGCCGCCGAGGCCGCCGAGGCCGGCGAGCTGGCCGCCGGTACCGACCCGGCGCAGCTCGCGTTCGAGCTGTCGACCATCCTGGCCGGGACCAATATCGTCGCTGTGCTGCATGACGACGATCGCGCCATCGACCACGCCCGCCGGGCCGTCGCGGCCCGCCTCGCCAGCTGAGGGAACCGGGCCGTCATCGGTGGCAAACTGGACCTGACCAGGAACTTAGGCCATAGGGTGGTGCTGCGCAGATG
>DATBGF010000676.1:0-2779 GCA_036558145.1 Acidimicrobiales bacterium | reverse complement strand
GAGGACATCGCGGCCGCCGTGCGCCAGCTGGTGCGGCCGGGCGTGCTGGTGGGGACGACCGCGGTGGCGGTGCTGGCCGGCGCGCGCGAGGTCGAGGACGACGCCGCGGTGGCGCTGTGGGCCGCGCGCCTGCCCGCCCCTCCCCGCCCCGTCCACCTGGAGGCGACCCCCACCGGCGCCGGCGTCGCGCTGTCGGGCCTGTCGGCCACGACGTTCGAGCCCGGCGACGCGCTGCTGCTCCTGGCCGACCCCTTCTCGCTGCCGGTCGACGCCATCGTGGAGGCGTTGAGCGGGCTGGACCCGCCCGTGCCGGTCGTGGGCGGGCTGGCGTCGGCGGGCGCGGTTCCCGGCGGCAACCGCCTGGTGCTCGACGGCGAGGTGGTGGACCGGGGCGGCGTCGGCGTCGTGCTGCCCGCCGAGGTGGCGACCACCCTGGTCGTGTCGCAGGGCTGCCGTCCCGTCGGCGAGCCGATGATCGTGACGCGGGCGGAGGGCAACCTGCTGGTCGAGCTGGCCGGGCGCCCCGCGCTCGACCGGCTGGAGGAGCTGATCGAGGCGGCCGGCCCGGAGGAGCGCCACCAGCTGGCCACGGGCCTGCACGTGGGCATCGCGGTCGACGAGCACCGGATGACCTTCGGTCCCGGCGACTTCGTGGTGCGCAACCTCGTGGGCGCCGACCGCGCGGCCCGGGCGCTGGCCGTGGGCGACCGGGTCAGCGTGGGCACGACGGTCCAGTTCCAGGTGCGGGACGCGGCGGCGGCCGACGAGGACCTGCGGGCCATGCTGGCCGGCGTGACCGGCGACGCCGCCCTGGTGTTCACCTGCAACGGGCGGGGCCGGCACCTCTTCGGCGAGGACGACCACGACGCCCGGGTGGTGGCCCGCTCGGTCCCGACGGGTGCGGTGGCGGGCATGTTCTGTGCCGGCGAGATCGGGCCCCTGGGCGGGCGCAGCTTCCTGCACGGCTTCACAGCCGGGATCGTCGTCTTCCACGAGTCGCCGGGCAGCTGAAACGCCCGGCTCCGCTGGGTCGGAGGCGGGTAGGAACGCCACTAGGGTGAACCCGTGACCAGGCTCCACGACCTCTACTTCACCCAGGGGCAGAGCCCCTGGCTCGACAACCTGCGGCGCGGCTGGCTCACTGGGGGCGAGCTCGCCGGCTGGGTCGAGCGGGGGGTGCGCGGCATCACCTCCAACCCGACGATCTTCCAGAAGGCCATCGAGGGCTCGGACGAGTACGACGACCAGCTGCGCGGCCTGGCGGGCGGCGGCTCGGTCGAGGACGCCTACTGGGCCATGGCGGTCTCGGACATCGAGGCGGCGCTGGCCATCCTCCGCCCGGTGCACGACTCGAGCGACGGCGTCGACGGGTTCGTGTCCCTGGAGGTGGCCCCCGACCTGGCGCACGACGAGGCCGGCACCGTGGCCTCGGCCCGCGAGCTGCACGACCGCATCGCCGAGCCCAACCTGTACGTCAAGGTGCCGGCGACCGCCGAGGGCGCGGCGGCGATCCGCACGCTGGTCGGCGAAGGCCGCAACATCAACGTGACGCTGATCTTCGGCCTCGACCGCTACGAGGAGATCATGGAGGCGTACCTGTCGGGCCTGGAGGCCTACCAGGGCGACCTGTCCCAGGTGCACAGCGTGGCGTCGTTCTTCGTGAGCCGGGTCGACACCGAGGTCGACCGGCGGCTCGAGGCCATCGGCAGCGACGAGGCCCTGGCCCTGCGGGGCAAGGCCGCGCTGTCCCAGGCCCAGCTGGCCTACGGCCGCTTCCTCGACCGCTTCAGCGGGCCCCGCTGGGAGGCGCTGGCCGCCCGGGGCGCCCGGGTGCAGCGCCCGCTGTGGGCGTCCACCTCCACCAAGAACCCCGACTACCCCGACACGCTCTACGTCGACACGCTCATCGGCCCCGACACCGTCAACACCATGCCCGAGGCCACGCTCGACGCCTTCGAGGACCACGGCACGCTGGTCCGCACCGTCGACGCCGACCTCGCCGGGGCGGCGGCCGCGCTGGCCGCGATCGAGGCCGTCGGCGTCGACCTCGACGACGTGAGCCGAACGCTCGAAGAGCAGGGCGTAGCCTCGTTCGCCAAGAGCTTCGACGAGTTGATGACCTCGCTCGGCGCCAAGGCGGAAGAACTGCGTAGCGGCCCCTCGGGGAGCTAGACAGAGCGGGCAGTTGGCCGCCATCAACGGAGGAAGCGTGCAAGGCGAACTGGTGGTGGTCGACGACGTCCCCGGCGAGCTGGCCGAGCGCGTCATCGAGGCCTTCCACTCGCGCCCGAACGACGGCTTCTCGCTCGCGGTGTCGGGCGGCGACCTGGCCCGGAGCTGCTACGAGCGCCTGGCCGACGACGCCGGCAGCCAGATCGACTGGTGGAAGGTCGACATCTACTGGGGCGACGAGCGGTGCGTGCCGCTCGACGACGAGAGCTCGAACTACCGGCTGGGTCGCGAGTCCCTGCTCGAGAAGGTGGGCGCGGTCAACGCGAACTACCCCATGCGCTGCGATGACGGCGCCGATCCCTACCAGCTCCGGTTGGGCGAGCTCGGCCGGCTCGACGTCGTCCACCTGGGCATGGGCCCCGACGGCCACACGGCGTCGCTCTTCCCGGGCTCGGCCGCGCTCGACGCGGACCCCGGCCGGCTCGTGGCGATGAACGACGACCCCACGGGCGCCAACCCGTTCCCGCGCATGACCCTCACCCTCGGCGGCATCGCCCGTGCCCGCCTCGTGCTCGTCACCGCCACGGGCGACTCGAAGCGCGAGGCG
>DATBGF010000675.1:0-4983 GCA_036558145.1 Acidimicrobiales bacterium | reverse complement strand
GCCGAGTGACGGGAACACGAAGGGCTCGCCGGTCACCTCGGCCACGAACGCCATGATCCCGATGGCGATGACGCCGTTGACCAGTGCGAACAGGCCGAGGATGAACGTCGAGTCGTGCCGCTGCACGAGCGCCGGCACGCGCATCCGCCGGGCGAGGCCGTAGACGATGGCGGCCATGTCGCCGCCGATCGGGCCAGGCCGCCGGGGCTGAGGCTCCTGCTCGGGCGGGCGCTCGACGTCTTCGCTCATCGCAGGTACCGGTAGAAGGCGGCCGATCCCGCAGCCAGCACCACCGACAGCCCGGCCGTGACCCAGGCCAGCCCGTCGTCGTCGGCCAGCAGCGCGTCGAGCCCCACGGTCAGGAGGAACACCTGGAGCGAGAGCAGCACGACGACGAAGACGCCCAGCGCGGCCGGCAGCTCGCGCTGGGACCGGGGCGGCCGGGGCGGCAGGCGCCTGTAGCCGGTCTCACCGTCGCCCGCGCTCACCGGACCACCCCTGCGGCGGACTCGGGCTGCTGGCCCAGGGCCCACACCGTGTCGCCGCGCACCTCGACGTCGATGCGCCCGAGCGGGCGCTGGGGCGGCCCCGAGATCACGTCGCCGGTGTCGGCGGAGAAGTGGCCCTCGTGGCACGGGCAGAGCATCTGGTCCTCGTCGGGCTGGTAGTAGACGACGCAGCCCAGGTGGGTGCACTTCTGGCTGAAGGCCCGCAGCTCGCCGCCCGGCAGGTGCACCAGGATGGCGGGATCGGCGCCGGTCGGGTAATCGAACAGGTAGGCCGTGCCCTCGGGGACGTCGGCGAGGGCGACGATCTCCCGGGGCTCGCCCTCGTTGATCGACCGCAGCGACGACCACAGGGCGATCCCGACGTTGCCGGCGGCGAACCCTCCTGATGCCAGCACCAGGTAGCGCACGAACTCGCGCCGGGTCACCGCGTCCTCGCCCGCGGAGGTCAGCGGGAAGTCCTCCCGCCACAGGGGCTCGGTCACGACGCCGGGACCTCTTGCATCTCGTCCAGGCCGAACGGGTCGTCCTGCCAGGGCCGGGCACCGGACGCGGCCAGCACGTCGATGGCCCCGGGCTGGTGGGAGACCGTGCGGACCTTGGTGGCGACGTACTGGCTCCCGAACCACCACTCGTTGACGAGCGTCCCCGACCGGGTGGCGGCGAACTCCTCCGGCGTGCCGAACCACAGCGCCTCGCTCGGGCACACCGACGCGCACATCGGCTTCAGGCCGACCGACGTGCGGTCGTAGCACATGTCGCACTTCATCATCTGGTCGTACTCGGACACGTACTTGGGCACGCCGAACGGGCAGGCCAATACGCAGTTGGAGCAGCCGATGCAGCGGGGCTTGAGCGAGGACTGGACCACGCCGTCCTCGTTCTGCTTGATGGCGTCGGCCGGGCACACCTCGGCGCAGGTGGGGTCCTCGCAGTGCATGCACACCATGGGCGCGGTCTGGGTGCTGGCGGCCCGGTCGATCTCGTCGAGGTGGATCATCGTCTTGCCGCGGTGGGTGCCGCACTCCTCGCACGCCTGCACGCAGGCCTTGCAGCCGATGCAGCGGCTCTGGTCGATCACGAAGATGCTGTCCCCGAAGGCGCCGGCCCCCGGGCGGGTGGCGGGCGTGCGCTTCACGCCGATGGACACGGGCACCGAGACGCTCACGACTCATCCTCCCTCTCCACGAGATCCATGTCCCGGGCGTCGACCACGTCGCTGCCGGCCGGTCCGACCCGTTCGATGCGCACGACCGACACCTTGTACTCCGGGATCTTCGACTGCGGGTCGAGCGCCCGGTTGGTCAACTGGTTGGCGGCGTGGCGGCCGGCCCAGTGGTACGGGATGAACACGGTGTCGGGGCGGATGGTGGACACCACCTTGGCCGGCAGCGTCATCGAGCCCCGCCGCGACGTCACCCGGACGATGTCGCCGGTGGCGATGCCGTGCTGTTCCGCCAGCCGGGGGTGGATCTCGCACAGCGGCTCGGGGTACTGGCCGACCAGGGGACCGATCCGCCTTGTCTGCGTGCCCGACAGGTACTGGCTGACGACCCGGCCGGTCGTGAGCCACACCGGGTACTCGTCGTCGACCACCTCGGCCGGCGGGCGGTAGCGCACCGGGTTGAAGCGGCCCCGGCCGTCCTCCTGGTAGAAGCGGCCGCCCTCGAACAGGCGGGGCGTGCCGGGGTGGTCCTCGGACGGGCAGGGCCAGAACACGCCCAGCTCCCGCTCGATGCGGTCCCAGGTGATGCCGGCGTAGTCGGCGCTGCCGCCCTTGGACGCCACCCGCAGCTCCTCGAAGATCTCCTCGGCGTTCGTGTAGGGGAAGTAGTGGCCCTTGTCGAGGCGCCGGGCGATGTCACAGAGGATCTCCCAGTCCAGCCGGGCCTGGCCGGGCGGCGTCTTCGACGGGTTGAGCTTGACCACCCGGCCCTCGACCGTCGTCGATGTGCCCTCGTCCTCCTCGTGCAGCGAGCCCGGCAGGACGATGTCGGCGTGGTGCGCGCTCTCCGACAGGAAGAAGTCGATGACCGCGTAGAACTCCAGCTTGTCGAGCGCCTCAGCGGTGAAGCCGGTGTCGGGCAGCGAGACCGCGGGGTTGAAGCAGATGGAGAGCAGGCCCTTGATCTCGCCCCGGTGGATGGCCTCCATGATCTCCTGGGCGGTGATCCCCTTGCCCGGGATCTCGTCGACCTCGCAGCCCCACACCGAGGCGATGTAGGCGCGGTGCTCGGGGTTGGTGATGTCGCGGTTGCCGGGCAGCTGGTCGCACTTGTGGCCGTGCTCCCGGCCGCCCTGGCCGTTGCCCTGGCCGGTGATGGTGGTGACGCCGCAGCCCGGCTTGCCGTACTTGCCGGTGGCGAGGCCCAGGTTGATGCAGGCCCACACGTTCTCGACGCCCTTGGTCTGGTGCTCCAGGCCGCGGGCGTGCATCAGCATCCCGGTGGCCGACGTCCCCCACCACTCGGCCGCCTGCTCGATGCGGGCCGCCGGCACGCCGGTGACCCCTTCGGCCCAGGCCGGGGTGTGGTCGGCCACGGCCTCGGCGGCGGCCTCGAAGCCCACGGTGTGGTCGCGGATGAAGTCGTGGTCGAGCCAGTCCCGCTCGATGAGGACGTGGAGCATGGCGCCCAGCAGCGCCGAGTCGGTCCCCGGGCGCAGGCCGAGGAAGAGGTCGGCGGTGCGGGCCGTGGGCGTCACCCGGGGGTCGGCCACGATCAGCTTGGCGCCGGCGTCGCGCGCCCGCCAGATCCAGCTGGTCGTGATGGGCGCGCACTCGGCGATGTTGGCGCCGATCACGAACACCACCTCGGCCTTGGGGATGTCGCTCCACGGGTTCGAGGCCCGGTCGATGCCCAGCGCCTTCTTGTTGGCCACGCCGGCCGACACCATGCAGAGCCGGCCGTTGTAGTCGAGGTTGGCGGTGCCCAGCGCCAGGCGGGCGAACTTGCCGATCATGTACGACTTCTCGTTGTCCAGCGAGACGCCGGACAGCATGGCGAACGAGTCGGGCCCGTAGGCGGCCTGGATGCGCCTGATCTCGGCCACGGTGCGGTCAAGCGCGGCGTCCCACGCCACGGACCGGAAGCCCCCGGGCGCCGCCGGGTCGCGCTCCAGCGGTTCGAGCAAGCGGTCGGGGTGAGCGTTCTGCAGGTAGCGCTTCACGCCTTTGGGGCACAGCTTGCCCTGGTTGAACGGGAAGTCGTACCAGGGCTCGAAGCCGACGACCTCGTTGCCCTTGACCTTGAGCACGATGCCGCACTGCTGGCCGCAGAAGCAGCAGTGGGTCTTCACCTCGCGGTCGGCCTCGACGCCCGCGTTCCAGCCGCCGGGCGGCGCCTGGTTCAGGTGCGGCCCGAAACGGGCGACGAGCTGGTCCTCGCTGACCGGCGGGAGGGCCATCAGCCGAAACCTCCCACGGCCCGGGACTGGGCCAGCGCCACCAGCTGCCGCCGGCATGTCGGGCAGTGGTCCTGGTAGCTGCCCGCGCCGTCGGGCCGGTCGTAGTCGAAGCCGACCTGGGGCAGGACCTCCTTGAGGTCGGTCATCTGCAGCTGGGAGGCGAACGGCTGCCCGCAGCGGGCGCACACCTGTTGGGGCCCCTCGGCGCCCTCGCGCTTGTAGTAGGCGATGCCGAGGTTGGCGGGCCGCTGGAAGATGTGGAACAGCTTGCCGAACGGGATGTACATCAGCCCGAGGATGACGGTCAGGGCGTGCACGGTGTTGAGGAAGACGTAGAACCGGCCGTCCATCCACAGGTTCGAGGCGGTCAGCGCCAGCCCCGTCACCGACACCGCGAACAGCCCGGCCAGCGCCAGGAAGTCCGTGGACCGCTCGACGGCCAGCGCCCCCGGGTCGCGCAGGCGGCGGGCCAGGAACACGAACACGCCCGCCAGCACCAGCACGGCGGCGATGTCGAGAAGGTGGAACACGATCCAGCCGAGCACGCTGCGGCTGTCGAAGCTCATCGTGCCGATCTCGCCCACGAACGTCCGGTACTCACGGCCGTTCTGGCCCACCGACTCGAAGTGGAGCAGGCCGAACACGAGCGGGAACGTCACCAGCCCGGCCAGCACGCAACCCCAGAACACCAGCTGGTGGCCCAGCCAGCGGATGCGGGACCGGCCCCGGATGAAAGACTGCGCCAGCAGGTTGGACAGCACCAGTCCGGGCAGCGCCAAGGCGTTGCGGCCCCGCCGGCCGGGGTGGCGGAACGCCTCCCAGCCCCGCCGGTTGAGCCGAGCCGTGGGCGGGCGCCGCAGCCAGATCAGGTAGCGATAGATGACCGCGAAGATGGCGAACAGCGTCCCGAACAGGTAGCCGACCAGCGCAGCGTCGAACCAGCGCAGGTTCCCGCTACCGAGCACGGCGATGGCCACGGCCACCAGCACGCCCAGCACGCCCCACGTCGCGGCCCTGCGATCGATCGGGGCGAGCTGCGCCATGGGCCCTCCGCGGCGGACGACTCCTTGCG
>DATBGF010000674.1:0-3460 GCA_036558145.1 Acidimicrobiales bacterium | reverse complement strand
CGGCGTCGGGCTCGGGGTCTGGTGTGGCCTCGACCTCGGGGCTGGAACCGGCCGGGGGAGCTAGCGCGGCTTCGTCGGAGTCTGTGCCGTTGGGGAACGAGTCGTCGTCGTCGTAGTCGTCGTACTCGTCGTCGAAGTCGTCGTCGTCCCAGTCTTCGTCCCAGTCGTCGGGCTCGGGTTCGGCCGTGCCCGTGGCCGGGGTGGCCGAGGCGCCGGAGAACTGCATGACCGGGCGGCGGATCAGGAGGATCAGGCCTGCCAGGCCCAGCAGGGCCAGCGAGTACGAGAACCACTCCACCCAGGTGCGGCCGTAGGTCAGCTCGACGTGGGTGTCCGTGGGGACGACCACCATCAGGTTGGGGGCCACTCGGTACGGTCCCTCGGCGCCCGAGGCCTTCCAGTTGGGGAAATACGATGCCTTGACCAGCACGGGGGTGCCCACCTGGTCGACGTCGAAGGAGATCTTGTTGTCGCCGGTCTCGATGTTCGAGACCTCGACCTGGGACAGCGGGCGGGCCTCGGGGCGCTCGCCGACCGAGACCCGCTGCCACGAGTCCGGGCCGCTGGAGGCCAGGGGCACCTCCCACTGGGTCGGGTCGGTGTACCAGCGGATGGCGGGGCCGCCGAAGCGTCCCGACTCGTCGAGGGGCCGCTCGACCCAGTCGAGCTGGCTGTCGGTGATGCCCGTCACGACCGCCGGTTCGTTCTCCAGCGGGGTGACCAGCTCGGCGTCCGCGACCTCGAAGACGACCCACGGGCCCGACTTGGCGATCTCGGTGAGGTCGGGGTTGGTGCGGGCCTGGCTGATGGCGTTGTCCGACTTTGCCATGTAGTACTTCACGCCCAGCATCTGCAGATGTTGCACGCCCTTGTCGATGTCGAACCCGCCGTAGGGCAGGTCCCGCTGGGCCGCGCTGGGCGCGGTCGACAGCTCGACCTGGGTGAGGAAGTGGAACGGCGTGGTGGCCGCCGACTCGAAGTACAGGCCCTCCATCGAGCCGATGCAGCCGTTCGTCCAGTGCGGGAGCAGCATCAGGGCCATGGGGGTGCCGTAGCGGTCCAGGTCCTTCTCGTACTCCCAGAAGGCCCGGCCGCAGCCCTCGTCCCGCCCCACCTCGGCCATGGTCTGCACGACGTCGTGGTACTCGCGGTAGGCGTCCTTGCCCTCGTAGCCCGTGTAGTTCCACTTCGCCCACGACGGCACGAAGCTGGCCGGCGTGGCCCGCACCTGCCAGGGCGAGAAGCTGGGCCAGGCGTAGCCGTTCTCCAGCCGCTCGCTGAACGGCAGCTGGCCGGCGGGCACGCCCACCAGCACCGCGACCAGCGCCAGCGTGGCGGCGGCGGTGAACACCCCGGCGCCGGGCGGGTCCGGGCGGTCGGGGTCGGTGCGGGCCTGGACGATCCGCACGACCGCGGCCACGGTCAGGACCACCAGCAGGGCCAGCGCCAGGTAGGCGGTGGTCGCCCGGGTGTTGTCCAGGAACCAGCCGCGCATCGGGGCGTCGGGGGAGTCGAAGGTGGCGCCGACCAGCATCGTCAGCAGCGCCAGGGCGAAGCCCTCCCACAGCTGCCCGATGACGCACAGCGCGGCGCCGGTGAGGGCCAGGCGGAACACCCAGGTGAGGTCGAGTCCGCCGGCCGGGGAGGCGTCGGGCGCCACGCCGGCCAGCACCGTGACGGCGGCGGCCAGGGCGGAGACGGCGCCGATGATGCCGAGCGCCGTGCGGCGCACGTGGGGATCCCGGGTCCAGTCCGGGGCCCGGGCCGCGGTCATGGCCGTGCGCATCGTCTCGGACACGCCCACGAACGCCAGCAGGATGACGGTCAGGTAGTAGAAGGGCAGCAGGCGGCCGTTCCAGAGCCGGCCCTCGGGGGCCACCACGAACACCACCCCGACGCCCACCGTCATCACCGCGAGGAAGATCCCCGCCCGCAGCCGCAGCGCGATGGCCAGGCCCGCGGCCACCAGCGCCAGGGCGAACGCCCAGCGCAGGTCCACGTCGGGCGTGGCCCGGGGCAGCAGGTACTTCCAGATCGTCTCGGGCGGGTCGGCGTTGCGGTACGGGAGCTTCTCCCAGCCCATGTCGTTCATGTACTGGCGGCGCAGGTAGAACGGCCCGACCCACCACATGGCCAGCAGGCCGCCGACCACGACGGTCGGCGTCAGCCAGCGGATGCTGTCGGACAGCACCCACAGCCCGACCGCCGCCACCACCACCCCGAAGGCCAGCGGGACGAGCGCCAGGGTCGTCACCTTGGTGTCGAAGAGCGGCGAGAGCGCGATCTGCGTCGCCGCCGGCGTGGCCAGCAGGGCGGCCGCTCCCAGCAGCCCGTAGCCCAGCTCGCCGGACGAGGACGACCGCCGGAAGCGCACGGCCACGATCACCGCGGTGGCGCCCAGCGCCCAGAACGCGGGGATGAGGTGGCACAGCCCGGTCAGCGCCAGCGTGACCGCGGCCAGCGCCCGGTAGCGGCCGGTCTCCAGGCCCTTGAACACCAGGCCCAGGTAGAGCACGGCCAGGCTGAGCGACATCGAGAAGGCGAACTCGCCGGCCAGGGTCGACGCGATGTTGCCGCCGTAGATGGTGAAGCCCCGGTAGAAGAGGAACGGCAGCGTCGCCACCGCCAGCACGGCCGGCGTCGGGAAGCGCAGCCCCGACAGCCGCCCGAAGGCGTAGGCCGCCACCGGCAGGGTGGCGAGCCCGCTGACCGAGACCAGCTTGAACGCCACGCCGTAGGGCAGGCCCACGAGGACCAGCGCCACCACCGCGCCCGCGATGGCCAGGCGCCGGGTGCGGCGGTCGTGCCGGCGGGCCACCGCCAGCACGATGAGGCCCACACCGACGGTGGCGGGGATCCAGGCGCCCAGGCCGTGGATCCCGGCGTTCAGCGCCACGATCAGCAGCGACGGGACCACCATGTAGAACTGGTAGAGGGGGAAGCCCGCGTACCAGTCGGGCGACCAGCCCGCGACCTGGCCGTGGGGCAGCAGGTGGTCGCGCAGGAAGGCCGGGCCGTAGACGTGGGCGCCCATGTCCCCGCCGGCCGGGGTCGTGTTGCGCAGCAACAGGTCCGGTTGCATGTGCCACAGGACGAAGCCCACGCACAGGCCGACCACGACCAGGTCGACGATCCGGCGCACCCGGCGGCGCTGGGCGGCGAGCTCGGCGTCGTCCCACGCGGGCGTCTCGACCTGTTCGTCGCCTTCCCACTCGTCGTAGTCCGGCTCGGGCGCGGTCGTCCCCAGGTTGGTGTCGAGGCTCACTGCGACAGCACCAGGAACGCCACGGTGGTCAGGTTGAACACCATGTGGGTGACGATGGCGGGACCGAGGCGGCCCGTGCGCTGCACCAGCACGGCGAGGATCGCGCCCAGCGCCGCCAGGGCCGGGAACTGCAGCGGCTCGAAGTGCGAGGCCGCGAACAGCACGGCCGAGATGGCCACGGGCAGCCACCCCACG
>DATBGF010000673.1:0-8024 GCA_036558145.1 Acidimicrobiales bacterium | reverse complement strand
TCGTAGGAAACATCACCGGTTCGTGGTGGCCAGCCGTGGGCGTCGGGACCGCGGGATGGCTCGTCCTAGTCGGTTTGACGGTCTGGATGGCTCGGACGCGAGGGCAGACTGTGTGGTCCACATGCCGCCAGATCATCCGCTCTCGGCCCGGACGTGATGCCTGACACGTGGCCAGAGCCGACGCCAGCTGACGAGTTGTCGTCAGGCTTGGTCTCTGTGTCGTCGTGGCCGAGGGCGGGCGCCCTCGGCGCCCGCCTGCAGGCCGGCGGACCAAGGTGAACGGCTCCCTGCTCAGGCAGCCGGAGCCGCATGGTCACGAACGGCTCTGGACGGTGGGTGGAGACGATGGGATTCGAACCCACGACCCCCTGCTTGCAAAGCAGGTGCTCTAGCCAGCTGAGCTACGTCCCCCGGGGGCGGTCAGCCAGCGTACAGGGGGCTCGTGGGGTTCCGGGGAACGGGTTTGGTGGATCGGGCGGAGGGTATCCGGCCAGGTGGTGTCATTCGACGTACGCGGGCGGCGGGCGGGGCGTAAGTTGCGACGACGATGAAGGGATGGGCCGCCGGGATCGCCCTCGTCGCGGTCGTTGTCGCGTCGGGGCTGGGGTTGTGGGTGACGTGGGACTCGACCCAGACGGCGGCGACCGATCCGGTGCCTCCGCCGACGGGGATGACGACGACGTCCCGGCCGGCGGCGGAGGACGAGGTGCCGCTGGCGACCTCGACCACCTTGCCGCCGCCGTGCGCGGTCGGGGACGAGGCCGTGGCGGCCGATCCCGCGGCCGACTGGGACACGGCGGTCATCGACACGGCCCACTCGTTGGCCGCCGACTTCGTCCCCGCCGACCTCGTCACCGTGCGCGAGGCCGGGTTCGCCACGATGGACCAGGTGCGCAGCATCGTCGTCGACGACCTCGCCGCCATGCGGACCGCCGCCGACGCCAACGGGACGCCGATCGTGATCGTGTCGGGGTACCGCAGCTACTCGTACCAGACCGAGCTGTTCCAGCGGCGGGTGAACCAGGTCGGCGAGGCGGAGGCGTCCCAGCGCACCGCCCGGCCCGGGCACAGCGAGCACCAGCTGGGCACGGCCATCGACGTGCTCGACCCCAACGGCGGCGACCTCACGCTCGACTTCGCGACCACGCCCCAGGGCCAGTGGGTGGCCGCCCACTCCTGGGAGTACGGCTTCGTGCTCAGCTACCCCGACGGCGCCGACGCCCGCACCTGCTACGCCTACGAGCCGTGGCACCTGCGCTACGTCGGCCGGGAGACCGCCCAGGCGATCCACGATGCGGGCGTCACACCAAGAGAGTGGTTGCTGTCCCATCCCGCTGAGACACCGGACGGGTAGCGCGGATAGCGTCGCACGGTGCTCCGCCGCCGCATCCGACCCCTTGCCGCCTGCCTCGTCCTGCTGTTGCTGAGCGCCGCGTGCGCGTCCGAGGCCGACGACAACCTCCTGTCGGGCGAGAGCGCCCAGAGCGACAGCGACAACAGCTCGCCCGGCTCCACCGACGGCAGCAGCAGCCAGGGCACGGACACCCTGGACTGGAGCGACTGCGGCTCCGGCGAGTGCGCCGAGCTCGACGTGCCGGTCGACTACGACAACCCCGACGGCGGCACGCTCACGCTCAGCATCGAGCGGGTCCCGGCCCGGGGGGACCGGATCGGCGCGCTGTTCGTCAACCCCGGCGGCCCGGGCGGCACCGCCACCGACTTCGCCTCCCAGCTCGCGTTCCTCCTGCCCCGCGACATCACCGACCGCTTCGACATCGTCGGCGTGGACCCGCGCGGCCTCGGCAGCAGCGACATCGACTGCGGCGACAACCCCGACCCCCAGGAGCTCTACGGGGTCGACTACAGCATCGACTCCCCCGAGGACACGACAGCCCTGCTCGACGTCAGCCACGAGTACGTCGACGCCTGCCAGGCCAACGCCGGCGACCTGCTCCCGTTCCTCGGCACCGAGAACGTGGCCCGGGACATCGACGCCGTGCGCGAGGCCATGGGCGACGAGCAGCTGTCCTACCTGGGCTACAGCTACGGCACCGCCATCGGCCAGGAGCTGGCCCAGCTGTTCCCCGACCGCATCCGGGCCATGGTGATCGACGGCGTGCTGGAGCTGGGCCCGACCGGGGTCGAGCTGGCGACCGAGCAGGCGGCCGGCTTCGAGACCGCGCTCCAGTCCTACGCCGACGCCTGCAACGACGACAGCGACTGCCCGCTGGCGCCCGACGCCATCGCCAAGATCGAGGAGCTCGAAGCTCAGGTCGAACAGGCGCCGATCCCCGCCGACCCCCGCGACCTCGGGCCCGGCGAGCTGTCGACCGGCCTCGCCTACCCGCTGTACAGCCCGACCCTGTGGGGCACCCTGTCCGAGGCGGTGGCCAACGCGCTCGACGGGGACGGCTCGGACATGGTGTCCCTGGCCGACCAGTACCTCGACATCGCGGACACCGACATCTACTTCGCGGTCGAGTGCCTGGACGCGGACTGGCCGGAGACGCCCGAGGAGCTGCTGGCCGCGGGCAAGGCGGCGGCCGCCGAGTCGCCCCACTTCGGCGAGCCCATCGTCAACGACTACGTGCGGTGCGCCATGTGGCCGGCGGAGGAGAAGCCGCTGACCGCGGTCACCGCCCCCGGGACCCCGCCCATCCTGGTCGTGTCGACCACCAACGACCCGGCCACGCCGTACGAGGCCGGGGTGCGCACCGCCGAGCGGCTCGAGAACGGTGTCCTGCTGACCCACGAGGGCGACGGGCACACGATCGTCGGCCAGGGTGACGACTGCGTGGACTCTGCCGTGGCGAAGTACCTCGTCGACCTGGAGCCACCCGAGGACGGCACCACCTGCGACTGAGCCACCGGATCAGCCGGCGGTGCCCTCCGCGACCAGGCGGTCGAGGGTGAGCCCCGGGTTGTCGGCCTCCACCCGGGCCAGCCAGTACGGGCTCTCGAACAGCGCGTAGAGGACACCGCTGGCGCGGGCCAGGACCCGCACGCCGGGCATGCCCCGCAGCTCGCCGGCCGACTCCTCGTCGGTGCGCCGGGCGATCGTGTAGGCGGTGGGCGACATGTCGGTGGAGGCGCCGAACTCGTGCTCCAGCCGCCAGGCGGCGACCTCCAGCTGCATCGGGCCCACGGCCGCGAGGACCGGCGCCTGGTCGCCCAGGTCCGCGTCCCGCAGCACCTGGACCACGCCTTCCTCGTCGAGCTGGGCGATGCCCTTGCGGAACTGCTTGAACCGGCCCGTGTCCCGGGCCCGGGCGGTCACGAAGTGCTCGGGGGCGAACTCGGGCAGCCGCGGGAACTCGACCGGCGCGTCCACGTACAGCGTGTCGCCGACCCGCACGTCGGTGGCGTTGACCAGCGCCACGATGTCGCCGGGGTACGCCTCGTCGAGCGTGTCCCGCTCCTGGCCGAACACGGAGTGGGCGTACTTGGTGGCGAAGGGCCGGCCCGTGGGCTCGTGCGTGACCACCATCCCCCGCTCGAAGCGGCCCGAGCACACCCGCACGAACGCCACCCGGTCGCGGTGCGCCGGGTCCATGTTGGCCTGGACCTTGAACACGAAGGCCGAGAACGGGTCGTCCAGCTTGCGGGCCGCGCCGTCGGCGTCGAGGCGGGCGGACGGGGGCGGCGCCAGGTCGACGATGCCGTCGAGCAGCAGGCCCACGCCGAAGTTGGTCAGCGCCGATCCCACGAACACGGGCGACTGCTCGCCCGCCAGGAACAGGTCGATGTCGACCTCGCCGGCCAGCTCGTCGAGCAGCGCCACCTCGTCCGCGGCCGCCCGCCAGGCGTCGCCCTCCTCGGCCTCGGCCCGCTCCGCGTCGAGGATCTCCTCGCTGGCCTCGGCCGCGCCGTGGGCCGTGCGCCCGTAGCGCACGAAGCTGCCGGTGCGCCGGTCGATCAGGCCCCGGAAGTCGCCGGCGATGCCGACCGGCCACGTGACGGGGACCGGCTGGAGGTCGAGCCGCTTCTCGATGTCGTCGAGCAGCTCCAGGCCGTCGAGGCCGGGCCGGTCCCACTTGTTGAAGAACGTGAGCAGCGGCACGTTGCGGGCGCGGCAGACCTCGAACAGCTTGAGGGTCTGGGCCTCGATGCCCTTGGCCGCGTCCAGCACCATGACCGCGGCGTCGACCGCGGCCAGGACCCGGTAGGTGTCCTCGGAGAAGTCGCGGTGGCCGGGCGTGTCCAGCAGGTTCAGGACGTCGTCGCCGGAGGGGAACTGCAGGACCGCCGAGGTGATCGAGATGCCGCGCTTCTGCTCCAGCTCCATCCAGTCGGACCGGGCGCGGCGCCGCTCACCCCGGGCCTTGACCTGCCCGGCCTCCTGTACCGCCCCGCCGTAGAGCAGGAACTTCTCGGTGAGGGTGGTCTTGCCCGCGTCGGGGTGGCTGATGATGGCAAAGGTGCGCCGGTGCGCGGCGAGGTCGGAGGGAAGGGCGGGCATGCGATCGACCAGCCTACGAGCGTGCCGGGCGTTCCCGGTGGCAATGGGGCTGGGGGGCTCCGGGAAGGCGACGCGTGCCGTTCAACCGCGCTCCGCCGAGCGGTCGAGGGCCGCCGCCCCAGCAGCGCCGCCGTTCCCGCCACCACGCTGCTCGACGTTTCCGTCGTCGACCTCTTCGGTTTAGGCCGCATCGCCTTCCCGGACTGACAAGGGTCACAGTACGACCGCCCACCCTCCGGGCCATCGGGGTCACCCCTAGGCGTCAGTGGGGGGATCCCGGGGAATCCCCCCGGGCGAGCTCCCGCAGCCGCGGCACCACCATGGCCGCGCTGTCGTCGGTCAGCTGCCGTCCCACCAGCCAGTCCTCGAGGCCGGCCAGGGGGACGAGGACCAGCTCGGCGACCTCGCCGTCGGCGGGTCGGAAGGGCCCGTCGTGGGTGACGGCGTAGATCGGTCCGAACCAGCACACGGCATCGTCCTGGTAGCTGTCCGAGCCCAGCAGCCGCAGAGCCGAGGCCGGCACGTCCACGCCGGCCTCCTCGGCCAGCTCCCGGCGGGCGGCCGTGACCCAGTCCTCACCCACCTGGGCGACGCCGCCGAAGCACACGTCCCAGCGACCCGGCCACACGTCCTTCCAGTCCGCCCGGCGGTGGGCGACCAGCTCACCGGCCCTGGTCAGGACCACGACCGCCACCCCCCGGTGGCGCAGGTTGCCGGCCCGCATCTCCGCCCGCGTGGCGAGGCGCAGCACGGTGCCGGCCTCGTCCACCACCTCGACGAGCTCGTCGCCGGCGGTCATGCGAACGCCGGAGTCACCCCGATGGCCTGGTACGCCGCGGCCACGAGCCCCCGGCTGCGGGGGTCGCCCGACAGGTTGGTCATCGTGCGGTTCATGACGTAGCCGAAGCCGAGGCCGTTCTCGGGGTCGGCGAAGCCCACCGACCCGCCCGCCCCGGCGTGGCCGAACGACGCGGCGCTGCCGTAGGGGCTGAAGTCGGACGAGGTCATGAAGCCCAGGCCGAACGTCGTCTCGAACATGAGGACCCTGTCGGCCCCCTGCGTCTGGGTGGTGGCCGCCGCCTTGACCTGCTCGGACGTCAGCAGCGGACCGTCCGACACCCCGTCGACCGGACCGACCACGGCCGCGTACATGCGGGCCAGTGAGCGGGCGTTGGTCACGCCGTTGGCGGCGGGGACCTCGGCGGCACGCACCTCGGGCAGGTTGAAGACGCCGTTGCCGATGAACGGCATGCTGCTTGCCCCGCCGAGCGCCAGGGCCAGCATCGAGCCGGGCCCGAGGAACTGCTCGATCTGGCTGATCAGGTCGCCGAGGCCCTCGGCCTGGGCGCCCTCGCCCTCGTCCCGGGCCGGGCCACGGTTGGTGAGCGGGGCGACCCGGGACTGCTGGTCGTCGGGCAGCCCGATCCAGAACTCCAGGCCGAGCGGTCCGGCCACCTCGTCGGCGAAGAACCGCCCCAGGCTGCGGCCGCTGATCCGGCGGACCACCTCGCCCACCAGCCAGCCGTAGGTGACGGCGTGGTAGCCGTGGGCCGTGCCCGGCTCCCACAGCGGCTCCATGGCGGCCAGCGCCTCGACCGCCGGGTCCCAGCCCAGGCAGGCGTCGAGCTCGATCGGGGCGTTCACGTAGGGCAGGCCGGCGCGGTGGCCCATCAGCCAGCGGACCGGGATGTCGCCCTTGCCCGCCTGCCCGAACTCGGGCCAGTACTCGGTGACCGGCGCCTCGACGTCCAGCTCACCCCGCTGGGCCAGGAGGTTGGCGCAGATGGCGGTGGCGCCCTTGGTGGTGGAGAACACCAGCTGCAACGTGTCGTCGGTGTAGGGCGCCCCGGTGGTGGCGTCGGCCACGCCGCCCCACAGGTCGACGACCGTGCGGCCGTCGTGCACCAGGCTGAACCCGGCGCCGACCTCGCCGTTATCGGTGAAGTTGCGGGCGAACGCCTCCCGCACCCCCTCGAACCCCGGCGCCACCGTCCCGCCGATCTCCACCTCGCCGTTCTCTGTCACCATCCGTGCAGGCTGCCCCATTTGCATGGGGCCTGCAACAAGTCCGACAGAAAGCCCGTTATCGCAGGTCGTCGAACAGGTCGGTGGAGAAGTAGCGCTCCATGCGGTCGCACGCGACCGTGGCGACGTGGTGCCCGGGACCGAGCTCGCGGGCCAGGGCCCGGGCCCCGGCCAGGTTGAGCCCGCTGGACGGCCCCACGGGGAACCCCCGCCGGGCCAGCTCGCGGGCCGCGTCCATGGCCTCGTCCCGGGGTACGGCCAGCGGCGGGTGGCCGCCCAGCTCGGCCTCGTCGAGCAGGCCCGACATGCAGTCGATCACGCCCGGGATGCCCAGGCAGGCCGGCCCACCCTGCTCGGCGTCGAGCGTCTCCCCCGCCACCACGACCCGGGCCACGACCGCGTCCGGGTTGGCCCGCAGGACGGCCCGGCCCACGCCCATGAGCGTCCCCGCGGTGCCCACCGCGGCCACGAACCCGTCGAGCGTCGCGCCCGCGCCGGCCAGCGTGTCGAGCAGCTCGGGACCGGTCCGTAGCTCGTGGGCCGCGGCGTTGTCCGGGTTGGTGAACTGGCGGGGCAGGAAGACGTCGGGATCGGTGGCCGCCATCCGCTCGGTCTCGGCGATGGCGCCGGCCATCCCGCCCTCGGCGGGGACCAGCAGCCACTCACCCCCGTAGCGGCGGATGATCAGCAGGCGCTCGTTCGACACGCCCTCGGGCATCACGGCCACGAACCGCACGCCCAGGGCGGCACAGGCCATGGCGAAGGCGATGGAGGTCGACCCGCTCGACGCCTCCACCACCGTCGTCCCCGGGTGGACCCGCCCGGCCGCGACCCCGAGGGCGAGCACGTGGGAGGCCATGCGGTCCTTGGTCGAGCCGCTGGCCAGCTGGTACTCCAGCTTGAGCCAGATGGTGCACCCCGACCCCGGATCGTCGCAGGCGACGGTGGGTGTCCGGGCCGCGAGCAGGGCGTCGAGGCGCCCGGGATCGAACGTCACCCGGCGATGTTGCCCGCTCCGCTCCGAGGCCGGCGAACCGAACCCGGGCCACCCAGGGCCGTTATTATAACGGTAAGCACCAAGAAGTCGTTGGGTGAGGCAGGCGACCGGGTGCGAGGTTGAGCGGATGAAGCTCGACGTGCGGGCCATGCGGCTCGATGAGACCGCGGTCATCATCGACTACTTCCACGGCTCGACGCCCGAGCACCTCGACACGCTCGGCGTCGATCCCACCCGACTGCCCGAGCCCGACCAGTGGCGGGCGAGCTACGAGCGGGAGTACGCCCAAGCCCTGGAGCAGCGCAGCGCGTTCCAGCTCGTGTGGCTGCTCGACGACGAGATCGTCGGCTTCTCCACGGTCGACAAGTTGCACTTCGGCGACCAGGCCAACATGCATCTCCACATCGTCCGGCCCGAACGCCGCCGGTCGGGCCTCGGGGTCGGGTTCGTGCGGCTCAGCGCCGCGGCCTACTTCGAGACGCTCCGGCTCCAGCGGCTGTTCTGCCAGCCCAACGCCCTCAACACCGCGCCGAACCGCACCCT
>DATBGF010000672.1:0-4488 GCA_036558145.1 Acidimicrobiales bacterium | reverse complement strand
CAGGTCGGCCGTCCGCCCGCTGGTGGCGTCGGCCACGAGCGGCCGCAGCCCGGCCCAGGTCCCGAGCACGTCTTCGGGCCCGATCGGCTCGGACAGCGACCGGTTGATGGCGTCCAACAGGTAGGCGACGTCCTCCGCCGTGCACTGGGGGTCGTCGACGTCGCCGTCGTAGTCGGTGTCGGTGGTGCCGATGTAGGTCACGGAGCCCTCGCCACCCAGCTCGCCGCCGGCCCCCGCCCAGGGGACGACGAAGATCGAGCGACGATCCTTGGGCACCGGGACCACGGCGGCGATGTCGTTGCGCACCTTGTCCCACGGCACGGCGATGTGGATGCCCTTGGCCGGGCGGATGGTGTGGGGATGGACGCCCTCGTCCAGCGCCCGCACGTCGTCGGCCCACAGCCCGGTGGCGTTGACGACCACACGCGCCCGCACCTCCTGCGTGCCACGGCCGGTGTCGATCACGGCGCCCGCGACCCGCCCGGCTTCCCGCCGCAGCCCGGTGACGGCCGCGTGGTTGACCACGGCGGCGCCGTAGTCGAGCGCCGCGGTGCGGGCGATGGCCAGCGTGAGCCGGGCGTCGTCGGTCTGGGCGTCGTAGTAGAGGTAGGCCCAGGCCAGGCGCTCGCCGAGCGTGGGCATGTGGGCCCGGGCCGCGTCGGCCCGCAGCCGCCGGTGGACCTTGCCGATGCGGATCCCACCGGTCAGGTCGTACATCCACATGGCCGAGCCCAGCGCCCGGGCGACCTGCTTGGGGATGATGCCGCCCTTGCCGGTGAACACCGGGATGAGGAACGGCAGCACCTTCACCAGGTGGGGCGCGTTGCGCAGCAGCCGCTGGCGCTCGTGCAGCGCCTCGTACACCAGGCGGATGTCGCCGTTCTGCAGGTAGCGCAGCCCGCCGTGCACCAGCTTGGAGGACTTGGACGACGTGCCTGACGCGAAGTCGTCCCGCTCGACCAGCGCGGTGCGCAGGCCACGGGCGGCCGCGTCGAGCGCCACGCCGGCGCCGGTGATGCCGCCTCCGATGACCAGCACGTCGAACGTGCCGGTGCCCAGGAGGGCCAGGTTGTCGTCGCGATCGAAGGTGCCGAGGGGCATGGACGGCTCCGGGGGGAGGTTGGCTGTGAGCCTAACGGTGGACCCCGACAGCCAGTCCCCGGGGGGCGGGGAGATGGCCGGGATCGATCGGCCGCCGCGCTACGAGCGGCTGCCAGGAGCGACCGTCCGCCGTGCCCGGCCGAACCGCGAACGGCGTTCGGGACTCTGGGCGAGCGTGCCGCCGACCTGCGTGGTGGTCTGTGACCTGGGCCTTTCGCCTCACAGGCAACTCATAGGAAATCCTTGCCAACGCCGTTGTCGGGTGCCAAGATCGACCGTCCTCCGGCGGCAGGGCCTGGGTGAACGCGGCGGCTTGCCCCGTGTTTGCGTGGGACCACCCGGGGAACAGAGACTTCGGTCTGGGGCTCGTCTTAGCCGTCGAGCCGCGACTGCGTACACCGACGTTCCAGTCACAGGGAGACCTTCCCGCCACCATGAAGCAGACCTGGCGCCAGCAGGCCGCCTGCCGCGGCCTGGACCCGCTGATCTTCTATCCGGCTACCGACGAGGAAGCCGAAGACGCCAAGGACGTGTGCGACGCTTGCCCCGTCCGTGAGGCGTGCCTCGAGCATGCGCTCGCTGTACGTGAGAAGGAGGGCGTCTGGGGAGGCGCCACCGAGCGTGAGCGCCGGCGGATCATCCGCCAGCGCCGTCGCGCGTCGTAGCTCCTGCCCGTGTCCGCCCCGTCCGGCGCCGGCGACCCGTTCGAGGGGTGGCCGGCCGTTCTCGGCACCCTCTCGGCCGGTGGCGATCTCGACCGCGCCCGGGCCCGGGCCGTCATGGCCGAGATCCTCGACGGCGCGGCCACCCCGGCCCAGATCGCCGGGTTCATGGTGGCCCTGCGGATGAAGGGCGAGACCGTCGAGGAGCTGGGCGGCCTGGTCGAGGCCATGCTGGACGCCGCCGAGCGGGTCGAGCTCGCCCCCGGCCTGGATGCGGTCGACATCGTCGGCACCGGCGGCGACCGGGCCCACACCATCAACGTGTCCACCCTGGCCTCCCTGGTGGTGGCCGGGGCCGGCGGCCGGGTGTGCAAGCACGGCAACCGGGCGGCGTCGTCGTCGACCGGCGCGGCCGACGTGCTCGAAGCGCTGGGCGTGCGCATCGACTGCGGGCCCGAGGAGGTGGCGCGTTGCGTGGCCGAGGCCGGCATCGGCTTCTGCTTCGCGCCCCGCTTCCATCCGTCGATGCGCCACGCCGGACCGACCCGGCGCGAGCTGGGCATCCCCACCGCGTTCAACATCCTCGGCCCGTTGGCCAACCCGGCCGGCGTGCGGCGGATCATGGTCGGCGTGGCCGATCCGCGCATGGCCGAGCGCATGGTCGGGGTCCTGGCGGCCCGGGGCTGCGAGCGGGCGCTGGTGGTCCACGGCGACGACGGCCTCGACGAGCTGACGCTGGCCACGACCTCGCAGGTGGTCGAGCTGCGCGACGGTGCCGTGCGCACCTACACGGTCGACCCCGCAGTGTTGGGTCTCGCCCCCGCAGCCGGCGACGCCGTGGTGGGCGGGGATCCCGCGCACAACGCCGAGCTGTCACGCCGAGTGCTGGCCGGTGAGCCCGGTCCGCACCGCGACATCGTCACGCTCAACGCGGCTGCGGGCCTGGTGGCCGCCGGGCTGGCCGACGACCTCACCCCGGGGTTGGAGGCCGCGCGCGCGTCCATCGACGGCGGTCATGCGGCCGCAGCGCTCGACCGGCTGGTCAGCGTGTCGAACTCGGCTTGACGCCTTCGTGAGGACCTCGTTGACTGGCGGCGGTATGTCCGACGTCACTGGGGCTTCTACGCCGTCCGGCGATCCCACCCGCGACCGCTTGGTGGCGGCCGCGGCCGAGGTGTTCGCCGACAAGGGCTATGACGGCGCCGGCGTCCAGGAGATCGCCCGGAGGGCCGGGTTCACCACGGGCGCCATCTACGGACGGTTCCGGGGCAAGGCGGAGCTGCTCCTGGCCGCCATCGAGGCTCAGTCCGACGACGAGTTCGACCAGCTCTTCGCGGAGCACAACTTCAAGGGCAACCCAACCGACATCATCTCGACGGTCGGCACCCATCTCGTCACGGAGGAGTTCGACAGTGGCCAGGCGCTGCTGCTGGAGGCGTTCGTGGCCGCCCGGCGCGAGCCCGAGGTGGCGGTGATGCTGCGGCGGGTGATCGAGCACCGCACCGAGAACCTGGTGCGCCTGATCACAGAGGCCCAGCGCACCGGAGGCATCGATCCCGCCCTCGACACGCTGTCGATCGTGCGCTTCTGCCACGCCGTGGCGCTGGGCTTCCTGCTGTTCGGCGCGATCGACCTGGGGCGCCCGCAACCGGGCCCGTGGGAGGAGCTGATCCACCGCCTCGTCGACGCGGTCGCGGACCCGACAAGCCCCGAGCCGGCTGGCCCGGACGAGGGCTGACGAGGGCCGGCGGCTACTCGATCCCCAGCCCCCACATCGACTCGAGGTCGTGCCGGGAGTAGGCCTGGAAGGCGAACATCGTCGTGGTGTGCATGATGCCGTCCAGTGCGGCGATGTGCCGGGTCACCACGTCGGCCAGCTGCTCGTGCTCCCTGACCCGCACGATGGCGACGAGGTCGAGGTCCCCGGTGACCGAGTACACCTCGGCCACGCCGTCGACCTCCGCGATCTCGGACCCGAGGTCGGCGATGCGGTTGGGCTCGGCGTGGATCAGCACGAAGGCGGTCAGCACGCCAGGCAGCGTAGACCCGGCGACGGAGGCCCCCGATCGACCTCCCGGGGCCTGCCACGGGTCGTGTCGATCGCGCTCCCGGCCAGCACCTCGGGCGCGCACCGTGCGAGCCACCGGGCCACGCAGGCCAGCTCGTCGACCAGCTCGACCGGGATCGGCCCGTCCCGGGGATGGGGTGGGACCACCAGCGTCTCCGGATCGACCGCAGCCACCGTCGCCAGCTCCCGACCCTGCTCGCCGCCACGACAGTCGAGCCCGCTGACACCGAACGGATCGGACCCGTTCGACCCCGACCACGCGCGCACCAGGCGACCCCGCACGATCTCGGCACCGGTGCCGTCGGGCAGGTCGAGCGCCCGGTGGTCGATCCGCCGTACGGCGTCGAGCCGAGCCTGGCGCTGCAGTGCCACACCCAGTGCCGCGGCGTGCTCGGCCACGGCGGCCGCCTCGACGTCCCGGCTCGCGTCCGCCAGGCCGCGCCCGCGAGCCCGGAGCGGGGCCAGCAGCGCGTCCTCGTCGCCGCCCGTAGCCCGCCGCATCCTCTCGCCGAGATCGCCGGCGCCGTCACCCGCCGCCTCGGCCACCGCGGTCACCGCGGCCCCGACTCGCCGGGCCGCCGCGGTCGAGCTGAACGGTCCCAACCACCCCGCCGCGGCCCCACCGTCGGACGGCAGCACGCGGGCCACGGCCGCCCG
>DATBGF010000671.1:0-10730 GCA_036558145.1 Acidimicrobiales bacterium | reverse complement strand
CCAACTTCCCGGACATCAACTTCGTGATCTTCCACGTCGGCCTGCCGTGGCTCGACGAGGTGCTGTGGCAGATCGTGCGCTTCCCGAACCTCTACGCCTCGATCGCGGCGACCGTGAACTTCATCGCCCGCCAGCCGCGGGTCTTCGCCGAGACGCTGGGCAAGATGCTGTGGTGGTGCGGCGAGGACAAGATCATCTACGGCGGTGAGTCGCCGATCTGGCACCCGCAATGGGCGCTGGAGGAGTTCTGGAACTTCGAGCTCCCCCAGGACATCGTCGAGGAGCGGGGCTACCCGCCGCTGACCGACCAGGCCAAGCGCAAGATCCTCGGCGGCAACCTCGCCCGGCTCCACGGCATCGACGCCGACGCCAAGGCCAGGGAGCTCGGCGTCCCCCTGTGACCGTGACGGGCGATCACGAGCCGCCGATGTTCACCTTCCTCGCGGTGACGTGAGGAGCACGCCACCCTAGGGTGGCGCGGTTCCCACGCAACCGGGAGGACGAGCCATGCCCGAGCGAGATCACTACATCCCCGGCGTCCCGTGCTGGGTCGACACCAGCCAGCCCGACCCGGGGGCCGCGGTCGACTTCTACCGGGGCCTGTTCGGCTGGGAGCTCGAGGACGTCATGCCCGAGGGGTCCCCCGAGCACTACTACATCGGCCGGCTGCACGGCGACGACGCCGCCGCCATCGGGGGCATCCCGGAGGGCGGCCCGCAGATGGGCCTGTGGAACACCTACGTGGCGGTCGCGAACGCGGACGAGACGGTGGCCCGCATCCGGGACGCCGGCGGCAGCGTCATCATGGAGCCGTTCGACGTGATGTCCGCCGGGCGCATGGCGGTGTGCGCCGATCCCGAGGGCGCCGTGTTCTCGCTGTGGCAGGCCGGGGACATGCCGGGCGCGACGGTCGTCAACGAGGCCGGCTCGTTGAACTTCAACGGCCTGGCCACCCGCGACGTCGAAGCCGCCAAGCAGTTCTACGGGTCGGTGTTCGGCTGGACGACGCTCGACCTCGGCGGCGGCATGGAGATGTGGACGCTGCCGGGCTACGGCGACGACCTCGAGCGCGACAACCCCGAGATCCGCAAGATGGTGGCGG
The DNA here is from genome assembly GCA_036558145.1 of Acidimicrobiales bacterium. GTDB lineage: Bacteria > Actinomycetota > Acidimicrobiia > Acidimicrobiales > VFJN01 > ZC4RG19. The sequence continues at coordinate 9,628 of DATBGF010000671.1, read as the reverse complement.
AGTCCGGCGGGCCCTCGGGCTTCGAGGACGTGGTCGCCAGCATCAACCCCCTCGGCACCGACCAGCCGGGTGTCCCCGCGCACTGGAGCGTGACGTTCGCGACCGAGGACGCCGACGCCACCGCGGCCAAGGCGACCGAGCTCGGCGGCACGGTCGTCGTCCCGCCGCTCGACGCTCCCTGGGTGCGGATGACGGTCATCAACGACCCCGGGGGCGCCACGTTCATCGCCAGCCAGTTCGCCCCGCAGAACAAGGATCTCCGGGGCTAGGAGGCGGCGAGGCCGCGCAGGGCCTGGACCCGGCGACCCAGGGCTTCGCGCTCGGCCTCGTCGGCCCAGGCCCGGTCGACGCCCGCCTCGACGGTGAAGGCCGGCTGGCGGTGGTCGTCGACCTCGGTCACATCGATGGCCACCGCGGCGTAATCGGGGCCGTCGGGCATGGGCTCGGCGGCGACGCGCGCCGTGCCCCGGGCGGTGAAGGCGATGTTGCCCTCGGCCAGGACGAGCAGCGCCACCTCCGGGCGCCGGCGCAGCCGGGCCAGCGAGTCGCGGCTGCGGTGCAGCCCCAGCAGGATCGTGTGGTCGCCGGCGCGCACCGGCGCGGACACGGGGATGGCGTGGGGACCGTCGTCGACGGTGGCCAGCACGGCGATGGTGCGGGCGGGCCATTCGGGCAGCGAGGGGGCCATCGTCCTCAGCCCCGGGCCACGCGGGCGATCAGGCGGGCCAGGACAGGCATCACGCCGTAGACGACGATCGGCACGGCGAGCGTGGCCATGATCGGCGGCCGCAGGTTGGGATGCACCTCGGCCAGGCGGTCGCCGAGGACCAGTTGCAGGACGGTCAGCGTGGGCAGCACGGCCAGCCACACGGTGAGCGCCTGGCGGTGCTGGGAGACGGGAGCTGTCGGGGTGCGAGGGGTGGTGGTCGCGGTGGTCATGCCATGAGCGTGCGCTCGCCCTGGCTAGAAGTCCAAGACATGGTGAGAATGCCGTACGATCAGTATTGCTTATGGAACTGCGGCAGCTCCGGTACGTGGTGGCGGTGGCCGAGGAGGGGAACTTCACCCGCGCCGCGGCGCGGGCCCACGTCGCCCAGCCCGCCATCAGCCAGCAGATCGCCCAGGTCGAGCGGGAGCTCGGCGCCCCGCTCTTCGAGCGATCGCCCCGGGGCGTGGCGCTCACCGCCGCGGGTGCGGCCTTCCTGCCCCACGCCCGGGCCGCGCTGGCGGCGGCCACCGCCGGGAGCGACGCGGTGCGGACGCTGCGGGGCGAGCTCGCCGGCGACCTGGCCGTCGGCACGATCCCGTCCCCCAGCGACTGGCTGGTCCGCCGGCTCGGCGCCTTCGGGCGCCGCCACCCCGCCGTGCGGGTCACGCTCCGCGCCGGCGATCCCGAGGCCCTGGCCGGAGGCGTGGCCGCCGGATCGCTCGACGCCGCGGCCGTCGGCGTCATGGCCGGTCGCCTCCCCGCGGGCCCGGCGGGCCGGCGGCTGCCGGCCGGCCTCGCCAGCCAGACGATCGCCACCGAGCCGCTGGTCGTGGCCGTCCCGCCCGACCACCCGCTCGCCGGCGCCGGCGCGGTGTCGCTGTCCGACCTGCAGGACCAGCCGCTGGTCACCCTCACGCCCGGGACCGGCCTGCGCGCCGTGCTGGAGTCCGCCTGCGCCGAGGCCGGCTTCGAGCCAAGGATCGCCGTCGACGCCAACGACCTCGGCGTCCTGGCCGACCTGGTGGCCCACGGCCTGGGCGTCGGGCTGATGCCGACCACCACGGCCCGCCAGGCCGGCGCCCGGGTTGCCGTGCTGCGGCTGCAGCGACCGCGCCTGGAGCGCCGCACCGACCTGGTGTGGCGCCGCCAGGACCAGTCGCTGCCCGCCCGCGCCTTCCTGGCCATGGTGCGCGCTCGGGACGACGCCGGCGCGGCCGGCGACGCCTAGCCGGGACGCGAGATCGGGCGGGTCAGCGCTTGCCCCCGCCGAGCAGGCCGCCCAGGACGTCGCCGAGGCCGCCACCACCGCCGCCGCCCCCGGTCAGGCTGCCGAGGATGCCGCCCAGGCCGCCGCCCCCGCCGCCCGAGCCCCCGCCGAGCAGGCCGCCCAGGACGTCGCCCAGGCCTCCCGTCGCGCCGGCCTGCGCCGCCCCGCCCTGCTGGTGGCCGGTGAACGACTTGGCGAGGAACGACATCACGAGCGGCGCCAGTATCGGCAAAGCCTTGGCGATGAGCCCGGAGTCGAGCCCGCCCTGGCCGCCGCCGAGGCCGCCGAGGGCGTCGACGACCTGGCCCTGCTTGTCGCCGAAGACGTTGCTGACGATCTTGGCGCCGTCGGCGGTGTCGACCTTGCCCAGGTCGACCCCGCCGGCGAGCGCACCGGGGTCGTGCTGGGTGAGCGCCTTCTCGAGCGATGCCGCGCCTCCCGGGTCCTGGGCGTTGGCCTCCATCCCGCCCAGGAGCGCGGCGCCGGCCGCCTTGGCCGTCCTCGCCGCGGTCTGCTCGTCCACACCGAGCTGGTCGGCGAGCTGGGCAACCGGGACCTGCGACATGAACTCGTCGATGCCGGGCATGGCCGCTCACTTTCTCCTAGGGCAGCCCGCCCTCCGTGGCGACAGTAGAGCGGACAGTGGCGGATGTCACTGTCCGAGGTCGGCGGCCACGCCCGCCAGCAGCCGGCGGAGGTTGCGCTCGAAGCGGCCCTTGTCCGCCGACACCTGGCCGAAGGTCGCCCACCCCGCGTCCATGCCGTGCTCCTCCACCATGGCCTCGATGTAGGGGAACCCGCCGGTCTCCAGCAGGGTCTCGACGTAGGGCCGCGTCTCGCGGGCCTGCTCGTCGACATCACCCGACTGGCGGTCCATGAAGCCGACGCCGAACACGTACTCGTCGACCAGCAGGACCAGGTCGATCTTGTCGGCCAGCGGGGCGTCCAGGCCCGACACGGCCTGGAGGCTCTGGTCGAAGTGGCGGATGGAGTTGGGACCGATCGGCGGGTCCTCCGTGATCTCCATGACCCAGGGGTGGCGCCGGAGCGTCGCCCGGGTGGTGCGGGCGATGGCCACGAGGGCCTCCTGCCAGTCCTCGGGCATCTCGGCGTCGGGCACGTGGTTCTCGGCCATGACGGCGTCGACGACCAGCGTGAGCAGCTCGGTCTTGGTGCGGACGTAGTAGTAGAGCGACATCGTGCCGGCGCCGAGCTCGCCGGCGAGGCGCCGCATGGACAGCGCGCCGAGGCCCTCCCGGTCGGCGATGCGGACCGCGGTGGCCGCCAGCTCGTCGCGGTTGAGCCGGGGCCGCCGGCCGCGTGGGGGCACGCGGGTCCACAGGTCGAGGGCGTCCGGCCGCTCGCGCCCGCGCTGCCCGCGCCCGCCGCCGTCGCGGGTCCCCCGAGTGCTCCCACGGCTGCCGCGACTGCGCCCGCGGGTGCCGCCGCGGGACCCGTCGCGATTACCGGTTGCCATTCGTACAGCGTACCACTACGGTGATTCGTACTATGTACGACACAATGGTACGGCATACGAAAACGGGCTCGAACAGCCTCCGCCCGGCCGCCGTCCACACCCGTGGCCTGACCAAGCGCTACGGCGACACGTGGGCGCTGCGCGACCTCGACCTCGACGTCCCCACCGGCACGGTGCTCGGCCTGCTCGGCCACAACGGCGCCGGCAAGACCACCGCCATCCGCATCCTGACCACGCTGGCCGTCCCCACGGCCGGCACGGCTGCGGTGGCCGGCCACGACGTCGCCACCCACCCCCACCTCGTCCGGCGCAGCATCGGCGTCGCCGCCCAGCAGGCCACCGTCGACGGGCTGCTGACCGCCCAGGCCAACCTCGTGATGGTCGGGCGGCTCTACGGCCTGCCGCGGCGTGAGGCGGCCCGGCGCGCCGGCGAGCTGCTCGAACGGTTCGGCCTGGCCGACCAGGCCGGCGATCTGGTCAAGACGTTCTCCGGCGGCATGCGCCGGCGCCTCGACCTGGCCGCGAGCCTGGTGCCCCAGCCGGCGGTCCTGTTCCTCGACGAGCCCACCACCGGCCTCGACCCCCGCAGCCGGGGCGACCTGTGGGACACCCTGCGCGACCTGGTGCGGGACGGCACCACCATCGTCCTCACCACCCAGTACCTGGAGGAGGCGGACCGGCTGGCCGACGACATCGTCGTCCTCGACCACGGCCGCACGGTCGCCCACGGCACCCCAGCGGCCCTCAAGGCCGAGGTGGGCGGCGACCGCATCGACATCGCCGTCGCCGGGCCCGACGACCTGCCGGTGGCGCTGGACGCCACCGAGCGGTTCGCGGCCCGGCCGGCCGCGGCCGACCACGACGCCCGGATCGTCACGGTCCCGGTGGCCGCCGGCGTCCGGCTCATCGACGTCGTCCGGGCGCTCGACGACGCCGGCGTGGACGCGGTCGACGCCAACCGGCGCAGCGCGTCGCTCGACGACGTGTTCCTCACCCTGACCGCCCCGGAGACCCCCGAGGAGATGTCCGCATGACAGCCACGACCCTCGCCCCCACGGTCGCCGACGCCACCCCTTCGGGCTGGTGGAGCGACACGCTCGTGTTCACCGGGCGCCACCTCCAGCACATCCGCCAGATCCCCGAGAAGCTGCTCGACGTCACCGTGCAGCCGCTCATGTTCGTGCTGCTCTTCGCCTACGTGCTCGGCGGCGCCATCGACGTCGGCGGCAGCTACAAGGAGTACCTGATCGGCGGCATCCTCGTGCAGTCGATCGCCTTCGGCATGGTGGGCCCGGCCTCGTCGATCGCCACCGACCTGACCGAGGGGGTGATCGACCGCTTCCGGTCGCTCCCCGCGGCCCGGTCGGCCTACCTGTCCGGGCACTTCCTCGCCGAGTGGATCGGGATGGGCGTGGCCATGGTCATCCTGCTGGGGTCGGGCCTGATCGTCGGGTGGCGCACCCACGCCCCGGTGGCCGACGTCACCACGGCCATCCTGCTGCTGGGCCTGTTCTCGGCGGCCATGGTGTGGATCGGCACGTACATCGGCCTGCTCGTCCGCACCCCCGACGCGGTGATGGGCGTCGCCTTCACGGCGGTCTTCCCCCTGACCTTCATCTCCAACGCCTTCGTCCCGATCGACTCGATGCCGCCGGTCCTCCAGCACGTCGCCGCCTGGAACCCGATCAGCGTCCTCGTCGCCGCCGTGCGCGACCTGTTCGGCAACCCCTCGGCGCCCACCGACGTCCACAGCTGGCCCCTGGAGCACGCCGTCGTCGCCGCCTTCGCCTACTGCGCCGTGATCCTCGCCCTGGCGGTGCCGCTCGCGCTGCGCCGCTACCGGGCCCGCACGACGGACTGACCGGCCTCACACGTAGTGGATGTCGAGTCGCCGGGACCGCCCCGCAGTGATCTGGTGGACGAAGGTGCTGCGGGGCGGGCAGTGGTCCTGGGCCCAGTCCGGGTTGGTGAAGTCGATCTCCAGGATCGTGTGGTCGGGACCGGCGACGAGGTCGACGATCGTGGCCCGGACGCCGAGCTGGATCGCCTCACGCTCGTGGGCGGCCCAGTCCTCGATCCCGGCCCAGGTCCCGACGTGGTCGGTGACCTGCACGTCGGGGGTGTAGGCGTCCCGGTAGGTGCGGGGCTGGGGCGTCCGGTGCAGCTCGGCGTAGAACTGCTCCCACTGGGCCCGCCGGGACCGCTGCAGGGAGGCGTGCGACAGCGGTGAGGTGGCGAGCGTGCCCCGCAGGCTGCCGTCGAGCTGCGACCGGGCCCGGTTCAGCCGGCTGCGGACGGTGCCGACGGGCACGCCGGTGACCGAGGCGATCGCCTGGTAGCTCTGGCAGCGCGAGAAGTAGCGCAGGGTGAGCGTCACCCGGTCCTCGGCGCTGAGCCGGTCGAACCCGGCCCACAGCCAGTCGCGCAGGGCGTGGCGGTCGAGGATCTCGTCCGGCGCCGGGGTCGACGCCGCCACCTCGACCGCGTCGAGGGGGACGTCGGGGCGGTGGTGGCGCAACCGGAGCAGGCAGGTGTTGCGCAGGACGGCGTGCAGCCAGCCACCGGCCGCCTCCGGGTCGCGCAGCCCGTCCAGCCGGACGAGCGCCGTGAGGCAGGTGTCCTGCACGGCGTCCTGGGCCTCGTCCCGGTTGCGGAGGATCCGGATGGCGGCGGCGTACAGGGACGGCCGGTAGCGCTCGAACAGCCCGGCCAGCGCCTCGACGTCGCCGCTCAGGGCCAGCGTCGCCAGGGAGGCGTCGCTCGGGGACCGATCCGCCATGCCTCAAGGATGCTCCCGCGGGCCGAAAAGTTCATGAACTTCTCGCGCCACCGGGACATCCCTGGTCCGCTGGATCACACCCCATGGGAGGACCCGATGGCACAGACCGAGGATCAGAACCGGGAGGTCGTGCGGTCGTTCGTCGCCGCCTGGAACGAGCGGGACTTCGACCGCTTCGACGTCCTGATGGCCGAGGGCGCGGTCCTGGCCGTGAGCGGCGGCACGTTCCCGTGCGACCCGGCGGGCACCCGGGCCATCGCCGAGGAGTGGACCGCGGCGTTCCCCGACTGGCGCTTCGACCTCCGGGCCCTGGTCGCGGAGGGCGACCTGGTGGTCGCCCACATGCCCTACCGGGGCACCTTCACCCACCCGATCATGGGGATCGAGCCCACCGGACGGAGCGCCGTGGTGGACGAGATGGTCATCTTCCGCATCCACGACGGCCGGATCGCCGAGGCATGGGAGGTCTACGACGAGTCCGGCATGTGGCGCCAGCTCGGCGTCAGCCCCGCCGCCCCGGCTGCGGCCCCGGTGGTGTCCTAGGCGGCGCAGGCGCGGACGACGGCGTCGACGAGGGGCACCGAGCGGCGGTCCGCCGGGGTGCCGGGGCCCATCTGGTTGACCGTGTAGCCGAACGTGAACCCGAGGCCGGGGTGGGCGAAGCCGACCGAGCCGCCGAGGCCGTAGTGGCCGAAGCTGCCCGGCCCGGCCATGGGCCGGAACGGGAACGGGAGCTGGAAGCCGAGGGAGTAGGACGTCTCGTAGCCGGTCACGCGGTCGATCCCGCGGCACTGCTCCTCGGCGGCCAGGGCGACAGTCTGAGGGCGCAGCAGCCGGATGCCGTCGACCTCGCCGATGACCGCCGCGTACAGGCGGGCCAGGGCCCGGGCCGTGCCCATGCCGTTGGCGGCGGGCAGCTCGGCCGCCCAGATCACAGGGTCGTTCATGATGGCGAACAGGCCCGACGGGATCAGGAAGGCCCAGTGGGCGAGCGAGTCGGGGGCGAGCAGGCGGGCGGTCAGCTCGTCGGGCGTGCCGGCGGCTGCCGCCGGGATCATGGGCGCCACGCGATGGTGCTCCGACGGCGGGAGCCCGATGTGGAGGTCGAGCCCGAGCGGGCGCGCCACCTCCTCGGCGAAGACCTGGCCGCACGTCGTCCCGGTGATCCGGTTGACGACCTCGCCGACCAGCCAGCCGTAGGTGATGGCGTGGTAGCCGTGGTCGGTGCCGGGCTCCCAGACCGGGGCCTCGGCCGCGACCGCGGCGACCGGCACCGTCCAGCCCGCGATGTCCCCGGTCGACAGTTGGCGGTGGACGGCGGGCAGGCCGGCCTGGTGGCTGAGCAGCCACCGCACCGGCAGGCGCTCCTTGCCCGCGGCGGCGAACTCGGGCCAGTACCGGGCGACGGGCGCGTCGAGGTCGAGCTCACCCCGCTCGGCCAGCCGGTGCGCCACGATCGCCAGCGCCCCCTTGGTGGCCGACGCCACCATCTGGAGCGTGCGATCCGTGTAGGCCTCCCCGCCGCCGGCCTCGGTGGTCCCGCCCCACAGGTCGACCACGGGCTCCCCACCCCGGTACACGCAGCACGCGGCCCCCACCTCGCCCCGCTCCGCGAAGTTCCGCTCGAACTCGTCCCTCACCGGCTCGAAACCGGGTGCGACCATCCCCCCGACGTCCACCCGGCGCACCGTACCTGACGGCTCAGCGGCGATCTTCGACGCCGCGGCGGCGCTTGGCGCGCCCGTCCCGAATCGCCCGCACGAGCGACCAGCCACCGACCGCCCCGACGGCAAGGGCGCCGAGGAACAAGGGGTCGAGGATGGCCGGCCTGCCCGATGCGTCCCACAGGACGAGGCCGACGAGCGCCACGACAATGGCGACCGGCATCAACACCCGCTTCGGGCCCGGGACGCCGCACCATGCCCACATCACCAGGCCAGGCTACTGGGCGTCCCCGACGTGGTGCCGTCGGGCTCGGCCACGAGGGGTGACCGTCCGGCACCGCTAGCGTCGCGCCATGGGCGACGGCGACGGCACGACCCGGCTCGTGGGCCGTGAGGACGAGGAGCGGCGCGTGCGCGCCGTCGTCGCCGCGGCGCGCGACGGGACGGGGGGCGCCCTGCTGGTGACCGGCGAGCCCGGGATCGGCAAGACCGCCCTGCTCGACGCGGCGGTGAGGGACCCGGGTGGGGCGCTGGTGCTGCGGGTGGCCGGCTACGAGGCGGAGGCGACGATCCCCTCCGCAGCCGTGGGCCGCCTGGTCGCTCCGTTGCGGGCCCACGCTCCCGCCCTGCCGGCCCGGCAGCAGCAGGCGCTGGACACGGCGGCGGGGCGGGTCGACGGGCCGCCGCCCGATCCGTACCTGGTGGGGCTCGGCGTGCTGGGGTTGCTGGCGGCCGCAGCCGGGGCCGCACCCGTGATCGGCGTGCTCGACGACCTGCACTGGTTCGACGCCGAGTCGGTGAGCGCCCTGGCGTTCGTGGCGCGCCGCCTGGGCGTGGAGCCGGTCGGCCTGCTGTTCGCCACCCGTGACGACGACCGGATCGACGTCGCCATGGCGGGGATCCCGCACCTCCGCCTCGCCGGGCTCGCCACCGCGCCCGCCGTGGCGCTGCTGGAGGCGTCGCTCGGGGAGGCCGTCGACCCGCTGTCCGCCGCCCGGATCGCCACTGCCACCGGCGGCAACCCGCTGGCGTTGATCGACCTCGCCGACGAGCTGACGGCCCCCGAGCTCGCCGCGGCGGGGATCGCCGGCTCGCCGTTGCCCGTCGGGCGCCGGCTCGAGGCCCACTACGTCGCCCAGGCCCAGCAGGCCGGCCCGGGCGTGGAGGCGTGGCTGCTCGTGGCGGCGGCCGACTCCACCGGCGACCTCGCCCTGGTGGCCCGGGCGGCCGAGGCGTTGGACGTCCCGGCGGGCGCCGCCGAGCAGGCCGAGGCCGCGGGGTTGGTCGGCCTGGGGCCGATCCTGACGTTCCACCATCCGCTCGTGCGCGCCGCGGTGTACAACGCGGCGGGTGGCGCCAGCCGGCGCCGGACGCACGCGGCGCTGGCCACCGCCGCCACCGACCTGGGGCTGACCGAGCTCGGGGCCTGGCACGCCGGGCGGGCGGCGATCGGCACCGACGACCGCGTCGCCGATCGCCTGGAGGCCGCCGCCGACCGGGCCGCCCGCCGCGGCGGGCTCGTCTCCCGCGCCAGCGTGCTCGCCCGGGCCGCCGAGCTGACCTCGGACGCGGGCGTCCGGGCCGACCGCCGGATCGCGGCGGCGGAGGCGACCCTGGCGGCCGGGGGCGGCGAGCTGGCCAAGGCGCTCGTCGCCGGAGTGGACGAGGCCGACCTGGACCCACGGTCCCGCGGCCGGCTGATCACGGTGCGGGTCGGCGCGGCGATGTTCAC
>DATBGF010000670.1:0-13615 GCA_036558145.1 Acidimicrobiales bacterium | reverse complement strand
CAGGTCGGCGCCGGCGCAGAAGCCCCGGCCCGCCCCGGTGACCACGACCACCCGGACCGCGGGGTCGGCCTCGGCCTCGGCGAGGCACCACCGGTATTCGGTGTGCATGCGGCCGGTCCAGGCGTTCAGGCGCTCGGGGCGATCCAGCGTGACGGTCGCGACACGGTCGGTCACCTGGTAGCGGACGGTGCGCAGGTCCATGCCAGGAGTCTGACGCCTGGGCCGCCACTCGTTGTTATGGTCGGCGGATGGCTGTGGACCTTGCCGCTCTGGTGGCGCCGTGGCGAACCGCCGTGGTGACGTCGGAGGTACAGAACGGGGTGGTGGGCGAAGAGGCCGTGCTGCCCGCACTGGCCGAGGCGGCCCGCGAGACGATGATCCCTGCGCTCTCCCGGCTGTTGAAGTCGGCCCGGGCCGCCAGCGTCGACGTGGTGCACGCCACGTTCGAGCGCCGGATCGACGGCAAGGGCGCCAACACCAACGCCCGGCTGTTCAACGCGGTCGCCGACTCGCCGGTGAAGCTGCTCCCGGGCTCGCTGGCCACCAAGGTGGTGCCCGAGGTGGGGGTCGAGCCCACCGACCTGGTGCTCACCCGCACCCACGGGCTGAACCCGATGAGCGGCACCGACCTGGAGTCGGTGCTGCGCAACCTGCGGGTGAGCACGATCGTGGTGACCGGGGTGTCCGTCAATGTGGCCATCACCAACCTGGTGATGGAGGCGGTCAACCGGGGCTTCGACGTGGTCGTCCCCCGGGACGCGGTGTGCGGCATCCCCGCCGAGTACGCCGACGCGGTGATCGACAACACGCTGTCGCTGCTGGCCACGCTCACCACCGTCGAGGAGCTGGCCGCGATCTGGGAGCGTGAGGCGTGAAGTTCTGCCAGTCGCTGATGTACTCGTCGCCTGACGACTGGGTGGAGCTGACGCGGGCGGCCGAGGCCGCCGGGTTCGACCAGGTGTCGCTGTCCGACCACGTCTTCTACCCGGACAAGCTCGACTCGTCCTACCCCTACACCGAAGACGGCCGCCCGATGTTCCCGCCCGACACGTCGTGGCCCGACGTGTGGGTCATGACCGGCGCCATGGCCGCCGTGACGTCCACCATCCGGTTCTCCACCCACGTCTACGTGCTGTCGGCCCGCAACCCGTTCGTGGTGGCCAAGGCGGTCGGCACCGCCGCCCACCTGTCCCGGGGCCGGGTCGTGCTGGGCGTGGGCGCGGGCTGGATGCGCGAGGAGTTCGTCCAGCTGGGCCAGGAGTTCGACCGCCGCGGCGCCCGCATGGAGGAGCAGATCGAGGTGCTGCGCACGCTGTGGCGCGGCGGGATGGTCGAGCACCATGGCGAGTTCTACGACTTCGACCGCCTGGAGATGAGCCCGGCGCCGCCGGCCCCGGTGCCCATCCTCATCGGCGGCCACACCGACCGGGCCCTGCGCCGGGCGGCCCGGGTGGGCGACGGCTGGATGGGCGTCTACTACCGCCTCGACGAGGTGTCCGGCTACCTCGACCGCCTGGCGGGCTTCCGCCGCGAGTACGGCACCGAGGACCGGCCGTTCGAGGTCCAGGTCTCGATCGTCGACCGGCTGCCCACCCCGGACGTGTGCGCCGAGCTTGAGGCGCTGGGCGTGACGACCCTCATCACGTCGGCCTGGATGATGGAGGGCCTGACCAACGCGTCCCGCGACGAGAACGTCCGGGCCCTGGAGCGCTTCGGGGAGCAGTACATCCTGCCGCTGCGCTGATCCCCTGATGGGGCGTCAGATATCGCTAGTCTGGCGCCCGTGGGGGAGACGAGCGAAGCCGCGGTCGAGGACCTGAGGGCCGCCGACGGTCGCGTGCCCGGCCGCCGGGGGAGGGCCACCCGCCAGCGGCTGCTCGACTGCACGGCCGAGATGCTCCGCACCACCTCGTACCGGTCGGTGAAGGTCATCGACATCGCCCGCGAGGCCGGGACCTCGCCCGCCACCTTCTACCAGTACTTCGCCGACGTGGAAGCGGCCATCCTGGTGCTGGCCCAGGAGATGGCGCTCGACGGGCAGCGGCTGGTCCGGCTGGTGGCCGAGAGCCCGTGGAAGGGCAAGGCCGGCTACCAGACGGCGCTCGACCTCACCGACGCGTTCTTCGACTTCTGGGACCAGCACCGGCCCGTGCTCCGGGTCGTCGACCTCAGCACCGACGAGGGCGACCGGCGCTTCCGCAACATCCGGGTGCGGCTGCTCAACGCGGTCACCACCGAGCTGGCCGGCGTGGTCGCGGGGCTCCAGGCCGAGGGCAAGAACCTGGGCGTCGAGCCCATGGCCCAGGCCGGCACGCTGGTCACGATGCTGGCCAACGTGGCCGCCCACCACTACGGCTTCGAGTTCTGGGGGATCCGCACGGCCGACGTGCGCATCTCCGTGGCCCGCCAGGTGTACTGGGGCGCCACCGGGCAGCGACCGCCGACGCCTGCGCCGTGACCCGCCTCGACGGGCAGGTCGCGGTCGTCACCGGCGGCAACCGCGGCATCGGGCTGGGGCTGGCCGAGGGCGTGGCCGCGGCCGGCGCCAGCGTGGCCATCTGGGCCCGGGACGCGGGCCGCAACGCCGAGGCCTGCCAGCACCTGAAGGAATACGCCCCCGGGATCCAGGCCGTCGCCTACACCTGCGACGTCAGCGACGAGGACCAGGTCGACGCGGCCATGGCCGCCACCCTCGCCGACCTGGGGCGGGTCGACTCGCTCTTCGCCAACGCCGGGGTGGGGGGAACCACCGCGTTCCTGGAGATGAGCCTCGACGAGTGGCGCCGGGTCCTGGCCGTCAACCTCGACGGCGCCTTCCTCACCATGCGGGCCGCTGCCCGCCACCTGGTGGAGCGGGGCGAGGGCGGAGCGCTCGTGGCCGTGTCGTCGGTGTCGGCCATCCACGGGGCGCCCCGGATGGAGCACTACGCGGCGGCCAAGACCGGCCTGCTGGGGCTGGTCCGGGGCCTGGCCGTGGAGCTGGCCCGCCACCGGGTGCGCTGCAACGCCATCCTCCCCGGCTGGATGGACACCGAGATGATCGAACCGGGCAAGGAGAACCCGCGCTGGGTGGAGAACACCGTCAAGCGCACGCCCCTGCGCCGCTGGGGCCAGCCGTCGGACCTGCGGGACATCGCCGCCTTCCTGGCGGACCCCAGCGTCGTGTTCCACACGGGCGACTCGATGGTCGTCGACGGCGGGTACTCCATCTTCTGACTCAGGCGGCGACTGACGTGCGCTGCTGGGGGCGGTGGGTGCCCTGGTGCCCGCAGGCGCAGACCCAGCGGACGGTGAGGTCGTGGCCGTGGCCCTCGATGCCGAGGATCTGACCGTGGCCGACGAGGACCTCGCGGCCGTGGCGGGGGCAGTGGATGCTCATCATGACCGGGCTCCTTCGACGTCGACCTTGCGGGAACGGGTGTGGCGGGGGTGGAAGCTGAATCGCCGGCCGGAGCAGAGCAGATCGTCGCGCCGCATCCTCGCCAGCTGGATCGTGGTCTCGGGGTGCATATGAGCAAGGTACGCCGCTACTGGACCCCTGATAAGGTCCAGTCGGAGGATCTGTATGGGTACCACTTCACCGGACCTGTTCGTCGAGCTCGACCGCTCCCGGCCCCGTGGCCTGCGCTCCCAGGTGGAGGACGGCCTGCGGGCCGCCATCCGCGACGGGCGGCTGCCACCGGGCACCCGCCTGCCCTCCAGCCGGGCCCTGGCCGTCGACCTGGGCGTGACCCGGGGCCTCGTCGTGGAGGCGTACGAGCAGCTGGCGGCCGAGGGCTACGTGACCACGGTCCAGGGGTCCGGCACCCGGGTCAACGAGGTCATCGCCCCCGCGGGCGGCCCCGGCCCGGTCCCGGCGGCGCCCGCCGCCGCGCCCCTCACCCACGACTTCCGCACCGGGCTGCCCGACCTCGGCCTGTTCCCGCGCTCGGCGTGGGTGCGCGCCACCAAGGAGGCGCTGGCGACGATGCCGGACGCCGAGCTGGGCTACCTCCCGCCGGCCGGGCTGCCCCGGCTGCGGGCGGCCGTGGCCGCCTACCTCGCCCGGGTCCGGGGCGTGGCCTGCGAGGCGGACCAGGTCGTGGTGTGCAACGGCTTCGGCCACGGCTTCAGCCTCGTGCTGCGGGCGCTGGCCGAGCGGGGCGCGACGGACGTGGCGGTGGAGGTCCCGGGCTACGACGAGCCCCGGAACCAGATCGAGTGGGCCGGCGCCCGGGCCGTCCCGATCGGGGTGGACGCCGAGGGCGCGAGCACGGCCGACCTGGTGGCCTCGCCCGCCCGGGCCGCGGTGCTGACCCCCGCACACCAGTCGCCCACCGGGGTGGTCCTGTCGGCCCAGCGCCGTTGCGAGCTGGCCGATTGGGCCCGCGCCGTCGACGGCTGGGTCGTGGAGGACGACTACGACGCCGAGTTCCGCTTCGACCGCCACCCGGTGGGTGCGCTCCAGGGGGTGATGCCCGACCGGGTCGTCTACCACGGCACCCTGTCCAAGAGCCTGGCCCCCGGCGTGCGGCTCGGGTGGCTCGTGGTGCCCCCGGACCTGCTCGACGACGTGCTCGCCGCCCGCCGCGCCACGGACGGGATGACCGCCTCGCTGGTCCAGGCCATCTTCGCCGTGTTCCTGGAGCGGGGCGACCTCGACCGCCACCTGCGCCGGGCCCGCCGGGTCTACAACGAGCGCCGCGACGCCCTGGTGGCGGCCCTGGCCCGTGACCTGCCCGAGGCGTGCGTCGAGGGGGTGTCGGCCGGGCTGAACGCCTTCGTGACCCTGCCGCCCGGCTTGGACAGCACCGAGGTGGCGGCGGCCGCCCGGCGCCGGGGCATCGGCGTCTACCCGCTGGCCGACCGGCTGGCCGGTCCCGAGCTCCGGAGCCGCTCGCTCGTGCTCGGCTACGGCATGTTCCGGCCCGACCAGATCGACGAGGGCATCCGCACCCTGGCTGCCGCGGTCGCCGGTCTAGCGTGACGCGATGCAGATCGATCCGCGCTACGAGGGCCCGCCGATCGTCACGGTCGAGGGCGACGGGAACTGCGCGGCGGCGCTCGTGCGCCAGCGCCAGCGGCTGGCGGCGACGCTGGAATCGCTGAGCGACGACGAGTGGGCGGCGCCCAGCCGCTGCGAGGACTGGACCGTGCAGGACGTGGCCACCCACCTCGTCAGCGTGAACGGTTTCTGGCGCTACTCGATCCTCGCGGGTCTGGCCGGGGAGCCGACCCGGCTGCTGGTCGACTTCGACCCCAAGGCCACGCCCGCAGCGCTGGTGGAGGCGGCAGGGGAGCAGCCGCCCACCGAGACCCTGGCCCAGTTGGTCGCGAGCAGCGACGCCCTGTGCGAGGTGCTGGAGGATCTGGACGACGGCCAGTGGGACGCCGTGGCCGAGACGCCCGTCGGGCTGATCCCCGTCCGCCTGCTGGCGCTGCACGCGCTGTGGGACTGCTGGGTCCACGAGCGCGACATCGTCCTGCCGCTGGGGCGGCCCGAGGTCACCGAGCCCGACGAGGTGATGGCCGGCCTGCAGTACGTGGCCGGGCTGGGGCCGGCGTTCGTGCTGGCGTCGGGGCGGGCGACCCCGGCCTCGCTGGTGCTGGAGACGACCGAGCCCGACGGCCGGGTGGTGGTCGAGGTGGGCGAGCGCATCACCATCCACGACCGGCCGGTGGCCGATCCCAGCCTGGTCGTGCGGGGCCGGGCGGTCGACCTGGTCGAGCAGCTGAGCGCCCGGGCCCCGCTGGCGGCCGCGGGCTCCGTGCCCGACGAGCACCGCTGGCTCGTCGCCTCCCTGGCCGAGGTCTTCGAGAGCCTCTGAGGCCGCCGCGCGCCCACCTCTGCGTGGCGCGTCAGGCACTAAACGTGCTGGACTGGGGGTCCAGGCGTGGCGTTACGGGCAGTAAGTACTTGTAGAGCCCACGATGGTGTGCCAGATTGCCCGAGGTTCCAGGCCATGCCGGGGAAGGCCGAGGGAGGAACATCGTGGAGCGTCTCGACGCTCAGGCAGGCATCGCTTTCGGCATCCAGTTGCCGATCCAAGCGCAGTCGACCCAGTTCGCCGAGGAGTGGGAGGCGAGGGCGGGCGCGGACGAGCTCGGATCGGTGGCCCGGGTGGCCGAACATGCGGGCTTCACCTACGTCGCGGTGTGCGACCACGTGGCGATCCCCAAGCCCCGGGCGCCGGCCATGTCCACCACCTGGTACGACTGCGTGGCCACGCTGGCGTTCCTCGCCGGGCTCACCCACCGGGTGCGGCTGCTGAGCCACGTCTTCGTGCTGCCCTACCGGCATCCGCTGGCCGCGGCCAAGCAGTGGATGACGCTCGACGCCCTCTCGGGCGGCCGGGCGATCCTCGGCGTGGGGACCGGCCACGTGGAGGCCGAGTTCCGGGCGCTGGGCGTCGACTACCACCGCCGGGGCGCGCTGCTGGACGAGTCGATCGACGCGGTGCGGGCCGCCTTCGCCGACGAGTTCTCGGCCCACGAGGGCAGCACCTGGTCCTACGACGAGGTCGGCCAGCAGCCCCGCCCGGTCCAGCCCCGGGTGCCGATCTGGGTGGGCGGATCGTCGCCCGCCGCGCTGCGCCGGGCCGCCGAGCGGGGCGACGGCTGGCTGCCCCAGGGCCCGCCCGAGGGCGGCATGTCGGCGGGCATCGCCCGGCTGCGGGAGATGCGGGACCGGGCCGGCCGGTCCGGGGAGCCGTTCACCGTGGGCGTGCTGTCCGGCCCGCTTTACGTCGGCGATCCACGCTGGGACGTCGGCCGGGCCGTGCACGGCTCGCCCGAGCAGATCGCCGGGTTCCTGCGGGTGCTGGCTGGCTTCGGCGCCGACCAGATCCAGGTCGCGTTCCGCAGCCGTGACGTCCACGAGCTGTACGACCAGCTGCGGGCGTTCGGCGCCGAGGTGGCGCCGCTGGTCACGCGCTGATCAGATCAGGCTGAGCCCGCCGTCGACGGCCAGGACCTGGCCGGTGATGTAGCTGGCCTCGTCCGACAGCAGGAAGCACGTGGCCGCCGCCACCTCCCACGCCGTGCCCTGGCGCCCCAGCGGGACCGGGGTGCGCTCGCGCGACGGGCGACCCCGGCTGGCCACGCGTCCGAGCGGGGTGTCGATGAGGCCGGGCGCGATCACGTTGGCCCGCACGCCCCGCCGGGCGCCCTCGATGGCCACGTGGCGGGACAGGCCGATCAGCCCGGCCTTGGACGAGTCGTAGGCGGGCAGCCGGCTGCCGGGCTGCAGCCCGGCCACCGAGCTGATGAACACGAACGCGCTGCCCTCGGCCATGGACGGCAGGGCGGCCTTGGCCACGAGGAAGTGGCTGCGCAGGTTGACCGCGAACGTCGTGTCCCAGTCGTCGGCGGACGTGCCCGCCAGCCCGCCGCCCCGCCCGATGCCGACGTTCAGCACCGCGCCGCCGAGCGCGCCGCCGCCGGCCTCGACCGCTGCGGCCACCAGCGCCGCGCAGTCGCCCTCGTCCCGGACGTCGCCGAGCACCACCGTGGCCGAGCCACCGGCCTCGCGCACCTGCGCCGCGGTCTCCTCGGCCGCCTTCTCGTCCCGGTCGGCGCAGACCACCTGGGCGCCCTCCCGGGCGGCGGTGACGGCGATGGCGCGCCCGTTGCCGATCGGCGGGTCGTCCTCGTCGCTGGGCTGGGTGCCGGCCCCGACGACCAGGACCGTGCGGCCTTCCAGCCGGGCCGCGCCGGTCACGCCGTCTCCGCGGCGACGTCCGGCTCGACCTGCACGCCGAGCGAGTTCAGGGCGTAGGCGACCATGTGATAGTGCCCGATCAGCATGGGCACCTCGATCATCTGGCGCTCGTCGTAGTTCGCCGCCAGCGCGGCCCAGGTGGCGTCGGACAGGACCGAGTCGCCGTGCAGCTCGTCGGCCGCCCGCAGCAGGGTGGCGTCCCACGGCTCCCAGCCCGGCGCGTCCGGCCCGTCCTTGATCCGGGCGATCTCGTCGTCGCCGATGCCGGCCCGGCGGGCGATGACCACGTGCTGGGCCCACTCGTAGTCGGCGTGGCAGTTCCAGCCCGTGCGCAGGATCATCAGCTCGCGGTCGCGGGCCGGCAGCTTGCCCACCAGCAGCTTGCCGCCGAAGGGCAGCCAGCGGCGGAACAGGCCGGGGTGGCGCACCAGCGTGCGGAAGATGTTCACCGCCCCGCGGGTGTCGCCGCCCACTTCGCCGACCAGCTCCCGGGCCTGGTCGTCCATCTCCTCGGGGGCCAGCGGTGGGATGCGGGGCGTGCTCGGCATGGTCCGCGAAGCTAGTGCCTTCGGTCACGTCCCCGGGAAGGACCACGATGATCCGCCTCACCGCCATGCTGCGCCGCAACCCCGCGCTCGACGCCGCCCAGTTCCAGGCCCACTGGCGCGACGTGCACGCGGCCAAGATCCTCTCGGTGCCCGGCATCGGCGACCACGTGGTCCGCTACGAGCAGCATCCCCGCGTGCCCGACGCCCCCGGGCGCTGGACCGGCAGCGACGGCTTCGACGGCGTGACGGTCCAGTGGTTCCGGGACCTCGACGCCTTCCACGCCATGATCACCGACCCCGAGTACCGGCGGATCGTGGGCCCCGACGAGCGCGAGCTGCTGGACCTGGCAAGCAGCGCCTACCTCCTGACCGACGAGCCGCGGGTGGTCCTCGACAGCTACGGTCCGGCGTCGTGATCGATCTGGCCGTCGCGGCCGTCGAGGCCGCGCTCAACGCCGGGGCGCGCTACGCCGACGCCCGCGTCATGGTCCGCCGCCACGAGGCGATGGCGGCCCGCAACCGGGTCGTGGAGGACCTGTCGCAGACCGAGGACGCCGGCATCGGGGTGCGGGCCCTCATCGGCTCGTCGTGGGGCTTCCAGGCCACGCCCACGCTCACCGAGGCGGAAGCCCGGCGGGCGGGCGAGGGGGCGGCCGCGGTGGCCAAGGCCTCGGCCCGGGTCCCCGGCCCGCCGATGGAGCTGTCCCCCCTGCCGGCCGTGGTCGACTCGTGGTCGTCCGAGTGGGCCGAGCACCCCCTGGACGACGTGAGCCTGGCCGACAAGGCCGACCTGCTGATCCAGGCCACCGGCGCCGCGCAGGACGGGGGCGTGGACCTGGCCCAGGCCCACTACCAGGTCTGGGACACCGAGAAGTGGTTCGCCTCCAGCGAGGGCAGCCGCATCGACCAGCACATCGTCGAGTGCGGCGCGGTGGTCGACGCCACCGCCATCGGCGACGGCGAGACGCAGCGCCGGTCCTACCCGGGCGTGCACGGCCACTACGGCACCCGGGGCTGGGAGCTGGTCGACGAGCTCGACCTGGCCGGTCACGCGCCGCAGATGGCGGAGGAGGCGCGCGCCCTGGTCGGCGCGCCGCTCTGCCCCGCCGGCGAGACCACGCTCATCCTCGGCAGCGAGCAGCTGGCGTTGCAGATCCACGAATCGGTGGGGCACGCCATCGAGCTCGACCGCATCCTCGGCTGGGAGGCGGCGTTCGCCGGCACCAGCTGGCTCGACCTGGACAGGCTGGGCTCGCTGCGCTACGGCTCCGAGTTGATGAACATCACCATCGATCCCACCATCCCCGGCGCGCTGGGCAGCTTCGGCTTCGACGACGAGGGCACCCCGGCGGCAAAACGCGACGCGGTGCGCGACGGCATCTGGGTGGGCGTGCTGTCCGGCCGCGACTCGGCGGCGGTGGCCGGGCTCGACTACGCGGGCAGCGTCCGCTCCGACGGCTGGGCGCGGCTGCCCATGGTCCGGATGACCAACGTCGGCCTCGAGCCCGGCCCGCACACGCTCGACGAGATCATCGCGGCGACCGACGACGGCGTCTTCATGGAGACCAACCGCTCCTGGTCGATCGACGACCGCCGGCTCAACTTCCAGTTCGGCTGCGAGATCGGCTACGAGATAAAGAACGGCAAGCGCGGCCGCCTGCTGCGCAACCCGACCTACACCGGCATCGGCCCGCGGTTCTGGCAGTCGATGGACATGCTCTCCTCGGAGACCGTGGCCTGGGGCACGCCGAATTGCGGAAAGGGCCAGCCCGGCCAGGTCGGTCACACCGGACATCCGGCGGCGCCGGCACGGTTCACCAACGTCCGGGTGGGAGTGCGCGGATGAGCCGCAACGGGGCCGAACTGGAGCTGGCCGCCCGGGTCGTGGAGATGGTGCGAGCCGCCGAGGGCGCGGCCACGCAGGCCGAGGTCATGGTGCAACACGACGCCGAGGCGCTGACCCGCTTCGCCAATTCGATGATCCATCAAAATGTGGCCGAGGCGACCACTACGGTCCGCCTGCGGCTGCACCTGGCCGGCCGCACGGCCGGCGCCACGACCACGCTCACCGACAGCGACGGCCTGCGGGCGCTGGTCGAGCGCACGGTGGCGGCCGCGCGGCTGAGCCCCGCCGATCCGACCTGGCCGGGCCTCACCCCGCCCACTCCCCTGCACCACTCGGCCGGCCACCACGGCTCGGGCGAGCGGTCCGGCCTCGACTTCGGCTTCGACGAGGCGACCGCCCGGGCCACCCCGGCCGAGCGCGCCGAGCGGGTGCGCGACTTCGTGCGTGCGGCCGGCGGCCTGGAGACGGCCGGCTACTGCCGCACCATCTACGGCTCGGCCGCCTTCGCCAACAGCCTGGGCCAGGCGGTCGAGGGCCGCACCGCCGAGGCGGCCATGGACGGCATCGCCCGGCTCGACGGTTCCGACGGCGTGGCCCGGCAGGCCAGCGGCCGCCTGGCCGACGTCGACGGCGCGGCGCTGGGCGCCCGGGCCGCCGCCAAGGCCCGCGCCGGCGAGCGCCCGGTCGAGCTGCCCCCCGGCCGCTACGAGGTGGTGCTCGAGCCCGAGGCGGTCGCCGACGTGCTCAACAACCTCGCGATGTTCGGCTTCAACGGCCGATCGTTCGCCCGCCAGCAGTCGTTCGCCGAGCTGGAGACCGAGCAGTTCGACCCGTCCGTGACCATCGTCGACGAGCCGCTCGGCAGCCGCGGCGAGCCGGCCCCCGGCTTGCCGTTCGACGTGGAGGGCACCCCACGCAACTCCCTCGTGCTCGTCCGCGACGGCGTGACCAGGGCGGTGGCACACGACCGCCGCTCGGCCGCCGAGGTGGGCGCCGTGTCGACCGGCCACGCCTCGGAGTCGTCCCGCACCTGGGGCCCGATAGCCACGCACATGCGGCTCGAGGCGGCCCCCGCCGCAACCGAGCCGGCCCTGCCCCCACCCGACCCCGCCGGCCCGGCCGCCGAGTCGGCCCGCCCGCTGATAGCCCGCATGCAACGCGGCCTGCTGGTAACCGACTTCTGGTACACCCGGGTCCTCGACCAGAAGAGCCTGGTCATCACCGGCCTGACCCGCAACGGCGTCTGGCTGGTGGAGGACGGCGAGATCACCTCCGCGGTGAGCAACATGCGCTTCACCCAGTCCTACCCGCAGGCCCTCGGCATCGGCATGGTCCTCGGCATCGGCAGCGACTCGGTGCTCCTGCCGGACCGCTGGGGCGGCGTCCGCTTCGCGGCGCCGGCGCTGCACCTGGCCAGCTGGAACCTGACCGGCAACGCCTCCGGTTAGGCCCCTCCTGCCGATCGCCGGACTCCCGCCGATCGCCGAGCGTTTTCCACAATCGCGGGCTGTCCACAGGCCGCGCCGCCACGCCGCGTGGTCGTGCAATTTCTCCGCGATAGTGGCTTGCGGGGCCTCCGCAGGGAGGGTGGGCTCCGCGAAGGCGGGCTCCGGGAGGGTGGGCTCCGTGAAGCTGAGTTCCGCGAAACCGGACTCCACGAAACCGAGTTCCGCGATCGGCGGGGCGGCGCTGCGTCGGATACCGGTGTTGATCTGCGGCATTGACCGGCGTGCTTCACTGGGCCGGTGAGCGACTCGCCGCGCGACCTCGAGCCGGATGACGCGCCTGCCGGCCGCCGTCCGCTCGGCGGGCGCTCGGGGCACGACCCGGCCGACCAGCCGGCGAGCGGTGCGCCCGTCGGAGCCGCGCGCGACAACTCGGACGAGCCCACCGGGCCAGCCATGGGCGAGACGGCGGCCGGCCGAGCGACCGGGCCGGCGGCGAGTGGGCAGCGGCCGGACGCGGCGGACGAGCCCACCGGGCCGATCACGGATGAGACGGCGGCCGGCCCAGCGACCGGGCCGGCGGTGACCGGGCAGCAGCCGGGTGCGCCGGCCGCGGGGCGGACCGGGCGGCGGGTTCTGGGCTTTGGGCCGGTTGTGGACGGGGACGAGCGCCAGGCTCGGCGGCGGCGGTGGTTTCTCGTCGGGATCTCGGTGGCGGCGGTGATCGTCGTGGTGGCGCTGTGCGCGGGGGCGATCTCGGTCGTCTCGGCGATCAACGGGATGCGGGACCGGGCCGCGGACGCCCGGGCCGCTCGGGAGCTGCGGCAGACCAACTGCCTCGATCTGGAGCGCCGCCTCAACCGGCTGACCCCGCCCGGCGCGACCACCAGCCTGTCGGGGCGGGCCACCGCGATCCGGAGCGAGAACGCGGCCGTCCGGATCTACGTCGATGAGCTGCGCAGTCAGCAGGAGGAGGATGCTTGGCGGCAGCTGCTGGACGCCCGGACCGTGTACGCCGACGCGCTCGATCGGCAGGCTTCCGCGCGTACGCCGGCGTTTTATGTCGCTCCTCGGACCACCGACGGCCGGAACGTCACCGATGAGCTGGAACGCTGGTCGCCGGCGCAATGCGCCGGCCCGATCCACCGATTGGCCGCACCCGAGCTCTGATCTGGGGATCCATGATCGCGGCTGCGATTTGTGACATAGACATCATCCCTGAGCGGCAAACTGTCTGACCCGCGGCGTAACGTGTGCCCCACATCACGGACGCATGGCGGCTGAGCGGCTTTGCCCGTTAACAGCCGGGTCACATGACAGGCACGTCAGGAGATTCGATGACGACGACGGCAACGAGGCCGACTGGGCCTGCCGGGGATCGGGCAGGGCGCGCACGCGCGGCGATCGCGGCAAAAACGTTGCGTACCGACCGATGGTGGTTTCCCCCACTGATCACCTTCGTGGGTCTCGCGGCATGGGTGCTCTACGCGACCGTCCGCGTCTTCATGCACAAGTGGTACTACGTGTCGGATTACCACTACCTCACGCCGTTCTACTCGCCGTGTCTCACCGAGCGGTGCGTGGAGGGTTCGGCCGAGTTCGGCACCTTCCTCCCGGCCTGGTGGATCATCCCCGAGGCCGCCCTGTCGCTGCCGTTCCTGCTGCTCTTCCGGCTGACCTGCTATTACTACCGCAAGGCGTATTACCGGGCCTTCTGGCTGTCGCCGCCGGCCTGCGCCGTGCCCGACGCGCACCAGAAATACACCGGCGAGACCCGTTTCCCGCTGATCTTCCAAAACATTCACCGGTACGCGTTCTACGCCGCGGTGCTCATCTCGCTGATCAACACGTGGGACGCGATCCGCGCCTTCCAGAGCCCCAGCGGCTTCGGCTTCGGGCTGGGCAACATCATCCTGGTCGGCAACGTGGTGATGCTCTGGGCGTACACGGTGTCGTGCCATTCCTGCCGGCACATCACCGGCGGGCGGCTCAAGCACTTCTCCCAGCATCCGATGCGCTACAAGTTCTGGACCTTCGTGTCCAAGCTGAACACCCGTCACATGCTGCTCGCCTGGAT
>DATBGF010000669.1:0-5668 GCA_036558145.1 Acidimicrobiales bacterium | reverse complement strand
TGGGCGCAAGGCCTGCGACGCGTTCGAGGAGCCGCTCGAGCTGGAGATCTCGTGCACCTCGTTCCGGCCAGTAGCGCCGTCCAAGGGGCTGCTCGACACGCTGATGGCGATCCTGTCGCCGGAGCTGCCCGAGCGCGGCTACCACCTCCTCGGGCGCTTCGTACCGACCCGGCCACTGGAGGGTGCGAAGATCGTGGACTTCGGGCCACCGGTCGGCGAGCTGATGGTCTACTACATCAACCACACCGAGACGTTCACCTTCCCGGTGCACTTCCCGAGCCTGCGGTATGTCGCCGTGCGCGGGACCTACCGCCCGAAGCTGATGGAGGATTTCGGGGTCCTCGGCGCCTATGGCCTGCTCGACGACGTGGCGCAGGCCACCCCGGCCGGCTTGGTCCAGGTTCGGGACGTGGTCAGGGACCGGATCTGGACGACCTGGGGTGGGCGCACCGATGACGACGCCAACCACCTGTACCTGCACGTGCGCGCGAGCGGGGCCAGCGCCGGCCGGGCCGGGACGGCGACCTGGCTGGCGACCCACCCGATCGACTGGCGGGAGCGGTCGATCGGGCGCATGACCGGCGTCGGCGCCGCGGTTGGGACGGTGCTGCTGGCCAGGCAGGGCGGCGGCGCCCTCGGCATCGTCGACCCGGAGCGCTTCTACGACCCCGACGAGTTCCTGACCGAGCTGACCGGACGGCACGGGGTGGCTGTGCAGGGACGGGTCGACTGGGACGAGACGCCGGCGCGCCCTTAGTCCGCGACGGCGTACACGCCACGGGCATTGGCGACCCAGAACCGCGCCAGGTCCGCGGGCGCGACCCCGGCCAGGACCCGGTCGAGCAGGCCAAGCCAGCCCGGGTAGTCGATCACGACGGCGGCCACCGGCCAGTTGCTGCCGAACAGCACCCGTCCGAACCCGAAGCGCTCGACCACATGGGCCACGAACGGGGCGACGCGGGCCAGGACGAGCGGCGGGTCCGCTGGCCCGCGCACGGCCACCGAGACCTTGCAGACCACGTTCGGACGCCTGGCCAGCCGGTCGATATCCCGCAACCACCTCGCGGGCGGTGCGGCGCCAAGGTCAGGCTTGCCGAGATGGTCGAGCACGATCGTCGCCTGCGGGCAGGCGTCGGCCAGCCGGACCACGGCGTCGAGCTGACCAGGTCGCACGCACAGCTCGCAGGCGAGCCCGAGCTCGGCGGCGGTGGCCACGCCGCGTTTGAAGCCCGCGCTGGCGCAGAACAGCGGGTCCGGCTCGTCCTGGGTGACCCGCCGGACGGCCCGCACGACCGCGCTGCGGCCCAGGCGCTCCAGCCGCGTCCTGACCGCCGGGGACTCCAGCGGTGCCCAGGCGGTCACGGCGGCGATGCGCGCCCCGGTGGCCGCCTGCGCGCGCAGGAAGGCGACCTCGTCGAACCCGCCCGGTCGCTCGTCGACCGCGACGGCGACCACCGCCTCGACGGGCGCCCCGGCCCGCGCTCGCTCGAAGTCGGTCCACAGGAAGTCCCGGTGAAGGCCGGGATGGCCGAGCACGGTCCCCGGCCGGAGCCGGGCCTGGCGCCAAAGGTGCAGGTGGCTGTCGAGGATTGGCGGCCGGGTCACGCCCGTGAAGCCGTCACGCAACGGTCAGGTCGTCAAGGGCGGCCTCGTCGAGCTCGACCCCGAGGCCGGGACGGTCGGGCGGGGTGAGCCGGCCGGCGGCGTCGACGGAGAACTCGGCCGCGTTGCGCACGTGCGGCGCCCAGTGCAGCAGGCGCGGGTCGCTCGCGGCCGGGTCAGGCACCGGGTACTCCAGCCACTGGCACGTCGGGGAGGCGACGGCCACATGCAGGGTGGCCGCGAAGTTCACGGCCGGCCCGAAGCCATGGGGCACGAACGCGCGCCGCCACGCCTCGCACAAGGCCGACGCCTTGCGGGCGACGCTGACGCCGCCGCAGGTCTCGAGGCAGACGTTGTAGACCGACAGGGCATCGGCGGCCAGGTACTCGCGCAGCCGCCAAATCGTCGCCTCCTCCTGGAACCCGGCCACCGGCACGGCCACCCTGCTGGTGAGGGCGGCCAACCCGTGCAGGTCGGTGTGGGGGAGTGGCTCCTCGAACCAGAGCAGCCCGAGCGGCTCGACGGCCCGGGCCAGGCGCACGGCTTCGTCGAGCCGGTAGCGCCCGTTGGCGTCGATCGCGATCCTGGCCGACCGCCCGATCCGTTCGACGGCCTCCGAGGCGACCCTGAGGTCCTCCTCGACGCCTCTGCCGACTGCCATCTTGACCGCCTTGAAGCCGTGCCCGACCAGGCCGAGCAGGTCGTCGGCGTAGGACACGCCACGCTGGGGCGTGGTCGCATACGCCGTCACGCCGCCCGCGAAGCTGCCCCCGAGGAGCTGGTACAGGGGCAGGCCGGCGTGCTTGGCCTTGAGGTCCCAGAGCGCCTGGTCGACCGCGGACAGGCCCTTGGTGAAGCCCATTCGCTTGACGACCGACCACATCAGATACCAGAGCCGCTCGGTGTCGAGGGCGTCCTCGCCGACCAGCAGCGGCCCGAGGGTGCCATCGACGTGCTCGGCGAGGGCGCCGTCGTCGCCGTGCACCAGCCACGACTCGCCGATGCCGACCAGCCCAGTGTCGGTATGGACCCGCACGAGCGTCGAGCCGAGGTCGACCGGGCGCATGGTCACGTCCCTCGACGGCACCGGCGGGAACGGGCTGCGCAGGCGCCTCACCTCGACGCGCGTGATCCGCATGCGCGCCGCCGCCATGGCTGGGACCCTCACGGACCCGCCGCTCATCGGGCCGTGAACCCGCCGTCGACCGGGAGGGCGACTCCGGTCACGTAGGAGGCGGCCGGTGAGGCCAGGAACGCAACCACGGCCGCGCACTCGGCCGGGCTGGAGAGCCGCCCGAGCGGCACCGACGCGGCCAGCGCTTCCCTGGCCGCGACCGGGTCGGGGCCCACAGCCAGCACGGACGCAAGCATGGCGGTGTCGACGGTGCCGGGGCAGACCGCGTTCACCCTGATCCCCTCGGCCGCCCAGTCGATCGCGAGCGCCCTGGCCAGCGCGATCGCAGCGCCTTTGGTGGCCGCATAGGCGGGTGCCCCCGGCACCGGGACGAGGCCTGCCTTGGAGGCCACGATGATGAGGCTGCCGTGGCGCTCGGCCAGCGCGAGGTGCGCCGCCCTGGCCACGTGGACCAGCGCCAGCACGTTCACGCGCACCAGCCGGTCCAGCTCCTCGTCGGTGGTGTCGTCGATCGTCCCGGCCAGCGTCACGCCGGCGTTGGCGACCACGGCGTCAAGACCCCCGAAGCGTTCCACGGCCAGCTCGACCGCCCGCTCGCTGACGGCCCGGTCGCCCACATCGCCGACCACCGGCACGGCGTCGCCGCCGAGCCCGGCGGCCACCGCCGCCAGCCGGTCGGCGTCCAGGTCGACCAGGACGACCCGGTAGCTGGCCGCCAGCGCCTCGGCGCAAGCCCGGCCGATGCCGTCGGCGGCGCCCGTGACCAGCGCTGCCGGTTGGCTCACCAGACGGTCCAGCCGCCGTCGACGACGAGGTTCTGCCCCACCACGAAGCGCGCCCCAGGGGAGGCGAGGAAGACGGCGGCCGCCTTGAGGTCGTCATCCTCGCCGAGCCGCTCGGCCGGTGTGCCCGCGACCAGGGCGTCACGAACGGCCGGGGTGAGCCGTTCGCGGTTCCCTTCGGTCGGGAACATGCCCGGCGACAGCGAGTTGACGCACACCCCATGCTTTGCCAGCCGTGCCCCCAGGTAGCGGGTGAGCCCGTGCAGGCCGTGCTTGGCGACCACGTAGCCCGGGATGTCCCAGGCCAGCCCCGGATACCTGGCCGGGTCGCCGGCCACGCTGCCGTAGACCGAGACCACGTTGATGATCCGGCCCCAGCCCCGCTCCACCATCGGCGGCCCAAAGACCTGGCAGAGTCGGAACGGGGCCTCGAGGTCGAGGGCCAGCAAGGCCCGCCAGTCCTCCATGGAGACCTCGGCCCACGGCTGAAGCCGGTTGGTCCCGGCGTTGTTGACCAGGATGTCGACCCGGCCGGCCCCGGCTCGCAGCGCCTCGACGCCGTCCTCGGTGGTGACGTCGGCGCTGATCACGCGGACATCGGCCCCGAGGCGCCGCGCCTCGTCGGCACAGTGCTCGAGCGGTTCCTGCCTGCGCCCGCAGACGACCAGGTCGGCGCCGGCCTCGGCCAGGCCAGTGGCGACCTGGCGCCCCAGGCCGGTGCCGGCCCCGGTGACCAGCGCCCGCAGGCCGCCCAGTTCGAGCAGGTGTAGCCCCATGTGCCTTCCTCCAGCGCTCACGTCATGACCCAGCCACCGTTGACGTCGAAGCTCGCCCGGGTGACGTAGCCGGCGGCGTCGCTAGCCAGCCACAGCACGATCCCGGCCATCTCCGACGGTGGCGACAGCCGTCCGAGCGGGATCTGCCGGACGATCGCCTCGATCGCCTCTGCGGGGAAGCCTTCGGTGATCATCGGCGTGTCGATGCCGGCCGGAAGGATCGCGTTCACCAGCACCCCATCGCTGGCGGCAAGCTTGGCCAGCGACTTGGTGAGGGCGACCAGGCCACCCTTGCTGGCCGCGTACGGGAACACGTCGGAGGCCCCGCCGGTGCGGGCCGCGACCGACGCGACGTTGATGATCCGTCCCCAGCCGGCTGGTCGCATGTGCCGCAGTGCGGCCCTGGCCAGGAAGAACGGGGCTCGCAGGTTGACCGCCACGACCTCGTCGAAGACCTTGGGGGTGACCTGCTCGATCGGCATCCGGTGGAGGACGGCGGCGTTGTTGACCAGCACGTCGATCCGGCCGAAGTGGCTGGCGGCCGCGTCGACCAAGGCCTCGCAGGCGGCCGGGTCGCGCAGGTCGGCGGCGACCGCCAAGACCCGGTCGGGTGGGGCGGCCTGGCCATCGCCGGCGAGCCCGAGCGTCCCGGCGTCAAGGTCGCACAGCACGAGGTGGGCGCCCTGGGCGGCGAAGCCGTCGGCCACGGCCCGGCCGAGCCCGCCGGCGGCCCCGGTGACGATCACGACCCGCCCGGCGAGCTCCGGGTAGCTGTGGCGAGCGCCCGTCATGCCAGCCTCAGTGGTCCGGGCCGGCGTGGTCGGCGTGCACGAGCCGGCCGCCCATGACCAGTGCCCTGAGCCCGGTGACCGGTGCCCACGGGGCCAGATAGTCGGGCCGGTGGTCAAAGCGCTCCGGGTCCACGACCAGCAGGTCCGCCTCGGCGCCGGGCGCGACCGCGCACGAGCGCCGCAGCCCGAGGATCTGGGCCGGCCGGCGCGAGGTCCGCTCGACGAACTCGAGCTCCGAGAGCTGGCCGCCACGGACGAAGCGGCCGAACGCATAGGGGTAGGTCCCGTACAGCCGCGGGTGGGGCAGGGAGCTGTGGACGCCGTCGGTCGAGAAGCAGCCGTATGGCTCGGCCGCGATGCGCGCGATGGTCGCCTCGTCGTACAGCTCCAGGAGCACGATCGCGCTGCTGCCGCGCGTGATCTCCAGGATGCGGGCGAGCGTGCCGGCCAGGTCGGTGCCCCACTCGTCGCGCAGGTCGCCGATCGTCCGGCCCGCGACCTCCGGCGCGTCGGCGGCCCCGAACAGCAGGACCCGCTCCGGCCCGACCAGGTCCAGATAGTTCTCCCAGCCGCGATGGACCG
>DATBGF010000668.1:0-5997 GCA_036558145.1 Acidimicrobiales bacterium | reverse complement strand
CGCGCCAGGTCAGCGTGTCCGTGGGCACCGGGTCAGAGCCCGTCGCCGAGGCGCCGGGCCTGCTCGTCGGCCACGAGGGCGTCGCTGATCTCGTCCAGCTCGCCCGCCAGCACCTTGTCCAGCTTGTAGAGGGTGAGCCCGATGCGATGGTCGGTGACCCGGTTCTCCTTGAAGTTGTAGGTGCGGACCTTCTCGGACCGGCCGCCCCCGCCGACCTGGTCCTTGCGGGCCGCCGACGCCTCGTCCGCCTGGCGGTCCTGCTCGGCCTTGAGCAGCCGGGACCGCAGCACCGCCAGCGCCTTCGCCTTGTTCTGCGTCTGGCTCTTCTCGTCCTGCATGGACACGACGGTGCCCGTGGGCAGGTGCGTGACCCGCACGGCCGAGTCGGTCGTGTTCACGCTCTGGCCGCCGGGGCCGGAGGACCGGAACACGTCGAAGCGCAGGTCGTTGGGGTCGAGCTCGACGTCGACCTCCTCGGCCTCGGGCAGCACGGTCACCGTGGCGGACGACGTGTGGATGCGCCCCTGGCTCTCGGTCACGGGCACCCGCTGCACCCGGTGGGGTCCGGCCTCGTGGTGCATGCGGGCCCACACGCCGTCGCCCTTGAGCGCCAGGACGACCTCGTTGTACCCGCCCAGGTCGGACGGATCGCTGCCCAGCACCTCGGCCTTCCAGCCCTGGCGCCCGGCGAAGGCCCGGTACATCTCGAACAGGTCGCGGGCGAACAGGTTGGCCTCCTCGCCCCCCTCCGCCCCCCGGATCTCGACGATCACGTTGCGCTCGTCGTTGGGATCCTTGGGCAGGAGCAGCACCCGCAGCTCGCCGGTCAGGCGCTCGATGTCGGCCTCGGCCTCGCTCACCTCGGTCCGCAGCAGCTCCCGCTCGTCGCCCGCTGCGTCGGTGAGCATCTCCCGCGCCGTCTCCTGGTCCTCCTGGCGCTGCCACAGCTCCCGGGACCGCATGACGATCGGCTCCAGCTCGCGGTACCGCTTGGCCACCTGCTGGTAGCGGGGCTGGTCGGCGATCAGCCCCGGATCGGCCAGGCGCGCCTCGACCTCGAGGAACTCCCTCTCCAGGTCACGTAGGCGTTCGAGCACGACGAAGCAGGCTACCGCCGGTGGCCCCGGCTCCCCGCCCGTCGGCCACGTCCGGCTCGCCCGGCGGAGCCGCTTCATCCGGCGGGAGCGGGGGAAGGCCGAGCCGGCGGCGCACCCGCCGGTCCCACAGGGCCAGCGGCACGGCCCGCGCCGTGAACACGGCCCCCAGGAGCGCCGTGGCCCCGAACCCGACGGCGATCAGCCGGCCGCGGGTGGGATCGTGCACGGCGTCGATGAGCCCGATGCTGACGCCGGTCACCGACACGAACACGGTGAACAGCGGGGCCAGCGCCCGCGCCTGGACCAGGCCCGCGATCGCGGCGGCCGTCCCCATGAACCCGAGCACGCCGAGCAGCACGACCCAGTGCTGGTGCTCGGTGCACAGCGTGTCGTACGACATCATCCCGGTGAGCAGGACGGCCAGTGACCCCGCCAGGATCATCGGCGCCACCCGGCCCGGCCCCCGCGGCGGGCGGCCCAGGCCGTCATGATCCGACCAGGCCACCACCTCGCCGCGGCGCCACCGACCGCTGCTGCTCACGCGCCCGATGCTACTGCCGGACCGGGACGCCGGCCCGGCCCAGCCGGTTCAGCCTGCGGCCTTCCAGTCGCCGGGGATGGCGACGACCTCGGCGGGATCGCGCAGGCGGGCCGCCAGGCGGCGGGTGCCGGGGTGGTCGTCGCGGGCGGGGACGGCCAGGATCAGCCGGGCGTCGGGGTCGAGGGCGGCGCGGGCGTCGGCGGCGGCCGGGACCAGGTCGACGGAGATGCCGACCGTGCACGCCACCACCGCGCTGTCGCCGGCGGCCGTGTCTCCTACCGCGGTGGCGATGTCGCGCTCGGTGAGGTTCTGGCGGGGGCGGGGGCCTTCGGCCGGGCGCAGCGACGCCAGGCCCACCAGCGCTGGGTTGCGGCACAGGACGGCGCGCAGCCAGCGGTCCGGGACCAGCTGGTTGAGCGGGTGGCGGGGCGCGCCGGGGCGCCGCTGGCGGCGGACGATGTCGACCACCCGGGTGAGCTGCTCGACCGGGGTCATGGCGCCGTGGACCATGGCCGTCAGCTCCCGGTCGGCCTTGCCCACGCCCACCTCCAGCAGCGGGGCGTCGAGCGGGACCCCGGCGGTGGTCTCGCCGGCCACGATGCGAGCGACCTCCAGGCCGTTGACCTCGCCCCGCAGCACGCCGCCCTCGACCACGATCTCGACGCCCGCGTCGATGAGCAGGTCCACCAGCTCGGGCGGCGACGGCGCCTCGGCCCGCGGCGGGACGGGCGCGGCCGTGGCCGGGACCAGCGAAGTGCCGTCGACGGCCCAGACCGTGGGCGCGGGGTCGGCGAACAGGGCCGCTTGTCGGGCCAGGGCGCCGGCGGGCTCGGGGTCGGCCACGAGGTGGACCTCAGCCGCGGACAGCCGCTCGGCCCACACCAGGGCCGGGCCCAGGCTGCGGTCGCCGGGGCCGTCGGCCAGCACCCAGGCGCGCGCCGGCGAGGACTCCGGATCGATCAGGGCCGCGCCCGCGCCCAGCTTGTGGCGGGTGCGCTCCCCGGGCCCCCAGTGGGCGTTGACCAGCGCCGCCAGCTTGGCGGCGTTGAGGGCGGCCCGTCGTTCGAGGTCGACCGCCGGGCCCCCTGGGGTCACGACTTGGGCTTGCGCCGGCCGTAGCGGCGCTCGAACCGGTCGATGCGGCCGCCGGTGTCCACCAGCTTCTGCTTGCCGGTGTAGAAGGGGTGGCACTCGCTGCACAGCTCGACATGCAGGTCGGACTTGGTGGAGCGGGTGGTGAACGTGTTGCCACACGAGCAGCGCACGGTGGCTTCTGCGTAGTCGGGGTGGATGCCGGCCCTCATGGCGGGTCTCCTCTAGATCGAAAAGGCGATGCAGTCTACGGACGGCGTCAGCCCGCAGCCAACCTGTTCTTGGCCACTTCGGCCAGGAACTCGTCGTTGGTGCGGAACGTCTTCATCCGGTCGATCAACAGCTCGAGCGCCGCAGCATTCCCGCCGTCGGTCGACGACAGGCCCGAGAGCACCCGCCGCAGCGCCCACACCAGCTGGAGCTGCTGGCGCTGGAACAGGAGCTCCTCGTGGCGGGTCGAGCTGGCGTCCACGTCGATGGCCGGGTAGACCCGCCGCTCGGCCAGGCGCCGGTCGAGCCTCAGCTCCATGTTCCCGGTGCCCTTGAACTCCTCGAAGATGACCTCGTCCATCTTGGAGCCGGTCTCGATCAGGGCGGTGGCCAGGATCGTGAGCGAGCCGCCCTCCTCGATGTTGCGGGCGGCGCCGAAGAACTTCTTGGGCGGGTACAGGGCGCCGGAGTCGACGCCGCCGGACATGATCCGCCCGGTGGCCGGGGCAGCGAGGTTGTAGGCCCGGGCCAGGCGGGTGATGCCGTCGAGGATGATGATGACGTCCTGGCCCTCCTCGACGAGGCGCTTGGCCCGCTCGATGGTCAGCTCGGCGACCTGGGTGTGCTCCTCGCTGGGCCGGTCGAACGTCGACGCCACGACCTCGCTGGTCTCGCCCTGGAGCCAGCGACGCATGTCGGTCACCTCTTCGGGCCGCTCGTCCACGAGCAGCACCATGAGCTTGACCTCGGGGTTGTTGGTCTCGACCGAGCGGGCGATCTGCTTGACGATGGCCGTCTTGCCGGCCTTGGGCGGCGACACGATCAGGCCGCGCTGGCCCTTGCCGATGGGCGAGAGCAGGTCGACGATGCGCGCCGTCATGTTGGTGGCGTCGCCGGTCTCCAGCGCCAGCTTCTCGTCGGGGAACAGCGGGGTCAGGTCCTCGAACCGGCGACGGCGGCGGGCCTGCTCGGGATCGACGCCGTTGACCTTGTCGATCCGCAGCAGCGCCGGGTTCTTCTCGTTGCGCATCGCGGGACGGCTGGCCCCGGTGATGTGGTCGCCCTTGCGCAGCCCGAACTGGCGGGCCTGCTTGACCGACACGTAGATGTCGTCCTTGGAGGGCAGGTAGCCCTTCACCCGGAGGAAGCCGTAGCCCTCGTCCCGCAGGTCCAGCAGGCCCTCGACCTCGACCGGCTCGCCCGCGAACTCCTCGACGTGGGTCGTCTCCTCCTTGCCGCGGCGGCCGCGCCGGCGCCGGCGGCGGTTGCCGGGCTCGTTGACGTCGACCGGCTCGCCGCCCTTGCCCTCGTCACCCTGGCCGCCCTGGCTGCCGCCGCCGCCCTGACCGGAGCGGGCCGGCTGGGCGCCGCCGCGGGACTCTGTGGGTGCGCCGCCCTCGGGGGCCTCGCCGTTGGTGTTGCCGTTGTCGGCCGCGGGAGCAGGGGTGTCGGGGACGTCGGTGGTGCCACCGAACTCCATCTCCCACTCCGACGGGGGCTCCTCGTCATGGCCCGGCGCATCCGGCGTGCTCTCCGGAGCCTCGGACGCGTCCTCGGAGGCCGGTGGGGCCTCGGGCGTCTCGGCGACCTCGGGCGCGGCGGGAGTCTCGGCGTCGTCCACGGCGGCCTCCTTGCGGCCATTGGTCTCTCCCGCGGGGGACTCGACCCCGGTCAGCTCGAGGATGAGCTGGACGATGTCGGCCTTGCGGGCGCGCGAGGGAGGCTTGGCACCGAGAGCTTGGGCGATGGTCGTGAGCTCCTCGCGGTCCTTCCGCTCGAGAGCGGACCGTTCGAGGGTGTTTTGCTCCGCGCTCATCAGGGGCTGTCACCTCACTGCTTTCAAGGGGGAGACCTGTGGCCGACCCGGGCCTCCGGTGGTGCACCAGGGGGCGTCCTTGCGGACGGGTCGAACTTCGGGAGATCGTTCCGCTTCCGGCGGAAGTCGGGGGCCGCTCGGTCATCCGCTCTGATGCAGCGGTACCCCCCGGCAGAACATCCGTACTCTAGCGCGACGTCTCTAGGGGCTGAAACACCGCGGGGAGTGCGTCTGTTCCCGCTCTCAGCGGGCAAGCAGGCGCGACAGCATCTCGTGACCCGGGATCGGCTCACAGTCCGCCGTGGCCGGCTCGCTGTAGACCCCGCCCGGCCCGTCGACTTCGCTGTCCACCAGCAGGTAGGGCACCGAGTCGTTGGTGTGGGTGCGCAGCTCGACCGGCGTGGGATGGTCCGGCAGCAGCAGCATGCGCCACGGCCCGAGGGCGTCGAGGCCCTCGACCAGGCCGGACAGGATGCGGCTGTCCCACGCCTCCAGCGCCTTGAGCTTCTCCTCCAGGTTGCCGGCGTGGCCCGCCTCGTCGGTGGCCTCGACGTGGAGCAGGAACACGTCCGCCCCCTCGGCCAGGCTGCGCAGGGCGGCGTCCCGCTTGCCCTCGTAGTCGGTGTCGAACCAGCCGGTCGCCCCCGGCACCTCGACGATCTCGATGCCGGTGAGCACGCCCAGGCCCCGGATGAGGTCCACCGCCGTGACCAGGGCCGCGGTCCGGCCGGTGGCCTCGGTGAACGACGGCAGCCGGGGCTGGTGGCCCTGGCCCCACAGCCAGACCTGGGTGGCCTCCAGCTCCGAGGCGCCCACGATGTCCCGGCTGGCGTCCATCAGGTCGATCAGCTTGGGCGCGGCCGGGCCCCGGGGCAGCATGGCGGGCCGGCCCGTCAGGTCGTGGGGCGGGGTGCAGGCCGCATCGGCCCAGCTCTCCGGGGCGACGACGATGTGGCGGTACTGGACCCCGGGGTGGAACGAGACCTCGGCACCGGCTCCCGCGCCGAGGGCCGCGTCCAGCGCCTTGATGACCTCGGCGGCGCCGGCGGAGGTCGGATGGCCGCCCGCGAAGTCGACCATGGTGCCGTCGGGCCCGACGGTGACCAGGTTGCAGCGGTAGGCGACCTGGTCCGGCGCCAGCCGCAGGCCCAGCGCCGCGGCCTCGATCGGCGCCCGGCCCGTGTGGTAGCGGGCGGGGTCGTAGCCGAGGATCGACATGTTGCCCACGTCGCTGCCCGGCG
>DATBGF010000667.1:0-2859 GCA_036558145.1 Acidimicrobiales bacterium | reverse complement strand
CCAGGGACCTTGGGGGTGGCGACAGCGTCGGCAGCGTCGCCGAGCGCCAGTTCGGCCGTGTATTCGTCGTAGGACTCCTGCAGCAGGTCGGCTCGGTGGTCATGCTCGGTGGCGAGGCGGTCTAGGAGACGGTCCCACTGGGCTCGGCCGGCGACCACGCCGGCTTGGCGGGACTGGCGCTCCCACGTGGCGAGGGGGGCGGTGGCGCGGCCGGGGGCGCGGGCCAGCACGCCGAGCACGTCGGCGCGGCGGAAGTCGTGGTCGGGTAGGGCGAGGAGGTCGAGCAGGGTGCGTCCCACCACACTGGCGGCCAGGGGGCGGATGCTGGCGCCGTTGCGGGGGACGCCCGCGGCGGCCAGGTGCTCGTGCACCAGGCGGCCGTAGGGCTGTGGGGCGCCGTAGAGCACGGCGATGCGTTCCAGTGGGGTGCCGTCCAGCGCCGCCTGGACGATGTGGCGCACGGCGGCACGCACTTCGTCGTCGGCGTCGGAGGCGCTGAGGATGCGGGTGCGGCCGGGACCGACCTCGGGCGACGAGACGGCCGGCGAAGAGCCGGGCGACAAAGAGCCGGGCGACGAAGAGCCGGGCGACGAAGAGCCGGCCGGCGACGCACCGGGAGACGAAGTGCCGGGCCACGAAGAGCCGGGAGGCGACGAACCGGGCGACGAGGAGCCGGCTGGCCGCGATGGAGGTGCGGGGGGCGGTGGTGCGCCCAGGCGGGCCAGCGAGCGGCGTACGCCCAGGTCGGCGTCGGGCCGGCCGGTCAGGCCGGCGATGACCGTCGTGGGGCACGCCGACGCCAGGGCGGCCAGTAGTGCGGCCTGGCGCTGGAGCAGGTCCTGGGGGAGGTAGACCACGACGTGGCCCAGCTCGGCCGCCAGTGCCCGGCCCTCGGCCGTGGCCAGGGCGGCGATGGCGGCATCGGTCAGGTCGGACTCGTGGTACCAGTCGCCGGCCAGCCGGTCGCGCGCCCGCCGGTAGAGGCCGACGACGTCGTGGGCGCGGCGCCCGGCGCTGGCCAGGGCGAACAGCCCGTCCTCGCTCACGTCGGACAGCTCGGCGAAGGTGGCGACCAGCGCGGTCTCGGTGGCGGGGTGCTCGGCGACCGGCCGGAAGATGCCCGGGTCGTCCCTCAGGGCCCTGCGCAGCGCGGCGGCGATGACCGGAGTCGACACCGGGCGGCGCCCGGCTGCGGCCAGCGACGGTGCCCCGAGCAGCTCGGCCAGCCGGTAGGCGGTGAGGAACGTCACGGCCGCCACACCGGCCCGGGTGCCCGGCCCCAGGCCCCCGGACGCCAGCACCCGACGGGCGGTGACGCCGACATGGTTGCTGGGGACGACGACGCCGACCGGGGCCAGCGGATCGTTGCCCTTGGCGGCGGCTATGGAGGCGCGCAACCGCTCCAACGCGGGGCGGCCGTAGGGAGTCGACAGGACCTCGAGGGGCACTCAAGGAAGGGTACGCACGGGGTGTGACAGTCAGGAGGGATGAGGCTCTGCGGCCGTCTCGCTCACCGCACCGCCCCGGGTGGCCTCCAGCGGGACCTCGCCGCCGATGCGCGGCACCTCGATGCCGACTGTCACGGTCCCGTGCTCGGCCTCCCAGCGCACGACGTTGTAGGCCGCGGCGTAGAGCACCAGCCGGGCCGCCAGAGCCAGCCAGGCCAGGATGGCGAAGACGGTCCCGAGCGACCCGTAGAGCGCCGAGGCCGAGGCCACGGCCCGGGGCACGTAGATCGTGCCGATCAGCTTCAGCAGCTCCAGGCCCACGCCTCCCACGATCGCTCCCGGCAGGTGCGCGGACCAGGGCAGCCGCACGTGGGTCAGCGTCCGGAACATCCACAGGAACAGCACGATGTCGAGGCCGAGGCCGAGGAGCACCGTGGGGACGACGGCCGGCCCGGGGAGCGCTCTGGCCAGCGGTCCCAGCGACAGTGACAGCAGGAACAGAGCGCCCGCGCCCAGCAGCCAGGCCAGGCCGACGAGCTTGGTCGTGATGCCCCGGCCCTTCACCTGCCACGTGGCGTCGAGCGCCTGCTCCAGGGTGCCCACGATGCCCAGACCGCCCCAGAGCAGGCCGATCAGGCCGATCACCGAGGCGGCCCGACGGCTCTGCTCCGCCTTGTCGATCACGTTGAGGACCTCCTCGGCGGCCCGCCCGGTCAGGCCCAGGCTCTCGATGACCTTGTCGGGGAAGTCGGTCTGGCCCGAGGCCACGAACCCGACCACCGAGATGCCCACCAGCAGCAGCGGGAACAGCGACAGGAAGCCCGCGAGCGCGATCGACGACGAGAGCGGACCGCCGCCCACATCGCCCACCCGCTGATGCACGGCCAGGGGTGTGCGCAACCAGGCGAAGCGCTCAGACAGGCGTTCCAACACGGCTGCTCCTCGCTGCGCCACCGGGCGCTGGCCACATCCTTCCACTACCCCGCAGCGGGTAGGTTGCGCAGGTGATTCCCGACGGCATCGACCCCGCGCGCATCCCCGCCCACATCGCTGTCGTCATGGACGGCAACGGCCGATGGGCGGAGAGCCGGGGCCTGCCGCGCACCGAGGGCCACACCAAGGGCGAGGAGGCCCTGTTCGACGTGGTCGAGGGCGCCCTGGAGCTGGGGATCGAGTGGCTGACCGTCTACGCCTTCTCCACGGAGAACTGGCGCCGTCCGGCGGACGAGGTCCGCTTCCTCATGGGGTTCAACGAGACGCTGCTGCTGCGGCGGCGGGACGAGCTCCACGAGAAGCAGGTGCGGGTCCGCTACATCGGACGGCGGGACTGGCGCGTGCCCCGCCGGGTGCAGCGCAACATCGACGAGGCCATCGAGATGACCCGCAAGAACCGGCGGATGACGCTCAACCT
>DATBGF010000666.1:0-1911 GCA_036558145.1 Acidimicrobiales bacterium | reverse complement strand
GTTCTGGAGCGCCTCGACGCAGCAGAAGTACACCGCCGCCTCGACCGGCGCGGGGAACCGGCCCAGGTCCGGCGCCCGCAGGCGCACCGGCATCGGGCAGCGATCCGCGGCGGCCGCCAGGGCGTCGGCCAGGCCGTGCTGGCTCAGCACGGCGGGGTAGACGCCGTGGGCCAGGTCGCGCAGCTCGGCTCGGGCGGCGAGCAGCTCCTCGCGCAGGCCGGCAAGCGCGGCGGCGGCCGCTGCGGGGTCCTGGCCGCACTGGTCCTGCGCCAGGCGCAGCCCGAGGCCGAGGGCGACGAGCCGCTGCTGGGCCCCGTCGTGCAGGTCGCGCTCGACCTGGCGGCGGATGCGGTCGGTGGCCTCGACGAGGCGGACCCGGGACGCCTGCAGCGACTCGGCCTGGGCCGCGAGCGCGTCCTCGGAACGCCGGAGCCGCTCGTTCACGTCCAGCGACCGGGCCAGCTCCGCCTCCAGCCGGGTGCGGGTCTGGAGTGAGATCGCCACGATCATCCAGGCGATGAACGGGGTGAAGAACACCAGCACGGCGTCGGGCAGCCAGGCCGGGAGCTCGTCCGTGAACCCGGTGACGTCCTGCAGCACCCCGAGCGCGGCGGCCGCGACCGCCACCGCCACCGAGATGGCGAGGTAGCGGCCCAACCTCGGCCGGGGCACGTACGGCGGGGCGAGGACGGCCGGCAGCAGGGCGGCCATGGTCAGGATGGGCCAGGCGAACGTGGCGACGACCGGCACGGTCAGGGCGATGAACCAGTTGCCGGCGGCCAGCCAGCGCACGGCCTGCTCGAGGTCGCCGCGGGCGGCGGGCCGGAACCCGGCGGCGAAGATGGCCGCGGTGGCCGCCACGAGGCCGGCGAGCACAGGCAGCCACACGATGTGGTCCACGAACACGTACGCGGCGACGATCACGACCACCCCGGTGCCCGCCGTGATCACGTCGTAGCGGATGAAGCTCCGCAGCCGGTCCCGTTCGTCGTCCGGGAACGGCGTCTCCTGCGCCACGAAAGGAGAGCGTAGAGGCCCGCCGGGCTGCAGCCCGAGCAGCCGGGTCAGTGGCCCTCGGCCGAGGCGGCGTGAGGCTCCCGGCCCGCCAGGAACAGCAGGACCGCCGTGACCCGGCGGTTGACGTCGGCGTCGCCGCTGAGCCCGAGCTTGGCGAAGATGACGCCGGTGTGCTTCTCGACGCTGTGCTCCGAGACGCCGAGCGACCGGGCGATGGCGGCGTTGCTGGCCCCGGTGGCCAGCTCGGCGAGGACGTCGGCCTCCCGGGTCGACAGGGCCGCCAGCGGCGAGTCGAGCGAGCGCCGCCGGGCGCGGACCAGGGCGTCCACCACGTCGTCGTCGATGTAGGAACCGCCGGCCGCCACCGTGCGCACCGCGGACACGAGCCGGTCGACGTCGTCGACGTGGTCCTTGAGCAGGTAGCCGCGGCCCCGGCTGCCGTCGGCGAACAGGTCGAGCGCGTAGGCGGGCTCGACGAACTGGGACAGCACGACCACGCCGGTGTCGGGCGCGGTCCGCCGCAGGCGCCGGGCCACCCGGATCCCCTCGTCGGTGTGCGTCGGGGGCATGCGGATGTCGGTGAGCACCACGTCGGGCCGCTCCGCCTCGACCGCGGCCAGCAGCTCGTCCGGATCGCCGCAGGCGGCCACGAGATCGACGTCGGCATACGTGGACAGCAGGCTGGTGACGCCCGCCCGCACCAGCAGGTTGTCCTCGGCCAAGACGATCCGCAGCGGCATGCGCCCACGAGGCTACGACGGACGGGCCGGGCGCCGCCCCCGGGCAGCCCTACCGGCGGGGGGAGGCCAGCCCTACCCGCCCCCACCTCCGCGAAGGGGCAGGCGGCGCCCTTCTTCGCCGGCCGCGAGTGGCCGAGGATCGGATCGTGGCGGG
>DATBGF010000665.1:0-2401 GCA_036558145.1 Acidimicrobiales bacterium | reverse complement strand
GGGGGTGTGGCGAGAGGCCCCGGACCGACTCCTGGGCCTCATCGCCGGATCACGACGGGCGAGCGTCGCCGACCGGGACCGGACCGAGCGCCGTGGCCAGCAGCCGGTCGTAGCTCGGGCGCACCAGGCGGTGCAGGAGGCGGAGGACGCCGGGGACCGAGGCCAGGAAGTCGTCCCGGGCCTGACCTTCGGG
This sequence comes from Acidimicrobiales bacterium, assembly GCA_036558145.1. Lineage (GTDB taxonomy): Bacteria > Actinomycetota > Acidimicrobiia > Acidimicrobiales > VFJN01 > ZC4RG19. Next base: position 2,208 of record DATBGF010000665.1, on the reverse strand, counting down.
ATAGCAGTCGACGGTGAAGGGGGCGACGAACCACATCCCCGCCTTCTTCCCCTTCTTCACGGCCTGCTGGACCACAGCGTCGTAGTCGGCCGCCGTGTAGTGCCGCCAGAACAGCGGCAACAGGTCCTGGTCCTCGACGGCGAGGTGGAGGTCGAGGAAGTCGTGGAGCTCGTGGGCGAACGCGACCGCGTCGGCCTGCGCGGCGCCGAACGGCGCGCCCAGGTCGGCCAGGGCGGCGGCGACGGCGGGCCACCGGGCCAGGAGGCCGTCGAGGCGGCGGTGATCGTCTTCGAGGCCGTCGATGGTGGCGCCCGCCGAGGCCACCCGGTCCCGCAGGCTCGGGAAGAAGAACATGTCCTCGACGTAGTGGTGCTCTTCGAGCTCACGCAGGAACCCCTTGGCCCAGCGGACGAGGGCCTTGCCCCGGACGGCGCGCTCGTCGCCGGTGAGGGTCGTGACGGCGTGGAGGTAGCGGCGGAGGGCGTCGCGCTGGGCTTGGTGGATGGCGAAGTAGAAGCTGAGATCGGGTTGGTTCTCCATGCCCGCATCCTCGGACGAGGCGGTTGGAGAACGATTGGAAGGCGCTCGCGTCAGGTTGCCGCCAGCTCGTCGAGGAGCCGGTGCACCCGAGGCAGCCACAGCACCGCACCCATCCGCTCGGTGATGGCCAGCGCCCGCTCCGCGTGGGCGCGGGCCGCCGCAGGGTCGCCCAGTGCTGCGTGGGCCGCCGCGGCGGCCAGCCCGGCCGGGCCCAGGCACAGCCCGCCCTCGCCCACGAACACGAAACGGTCGGCGACGGGTTCGAGCCCCGGCAGGTGGCGCCGGAGGAAGCGGAGGTCACCGACCGCGGCGGCCGCGTGGATGGCGGCCGTGGTCAGCGGCACGCACAGCCAGTCGTCGGGCAGCGGGCCGTCGAAGCCCGCCAGCGCCGCCCGCGCCTCCTCGGTGCGGCCACCTTCGGCGAGGATCCACGCCTCGAGCCAGTGGATCGGCTCGGCGTAGGGCGACGCCAGCAGCGCGCGGAGCCACCCGAGGGCGGCGTCGGTGTCGCCGGCTTCGCACTCGACGACCGCGAGGATGCTGGCGGGGCTGCTGTCGGCGGTGTAGGGCCGCACCCGCTGGAGGGCGGGACGGAGGGCCGCCGCGTGGGCCCGGGCCCGTGCGAGGTCGCCGTCGAGGAGCGCGAGCCCGGCCTCGGCCCATTGCAGGTGCGCCCACCCGGTGGGCGTGCGCACTGGGTGGGCCAGCATCCGGGCCGTGGCGACACAGCGCCGGGCCCGCTCGATGTCGCCCTCCTCGAGCGCGGCCGAGACGCGCGCCAGGTGGGCGAGGGGGCGGAGGCGGGTCGGGAGCACCGTGTCCCGGTCGAGGGCGATGAGGCGGTCGCCGATCGACGCCCGCGTCGGTCGACCCGAGGGCCCGGACACCGACGCGAACCACCGGAGGAGCACCCGGGCCGAGAGCACGGGGTCGTCGAGGGGTGCGGCCATGGTCTCGGCCTCGGCGAACAGCCGGTTGGAGCGGGCATTGTCGAGGTAGGTCAGCTCGCCGGCCAGTGCCATGGTGAGCAGCGTCCGGTCGCGATCCGACAGCCCGGGCCGGGCGCGGGCGCGCTCGACGGCGGCCACCACCCCTGCGTCGTGGAGGCTCCAGTCGTACCCGGCCCACAGGCTCTCGGTGTCGAGGCTGGCGAGGATCGCGGCCAACGCGTGGGAGTCGTCCTGAGCCTCCGCCAGGCGGGCCGCCTCGATGAGCATCGTGCGGCCGTCGTCCGCATTGGTGTCGCGCAGTGCGATCCCGAGCCGGTGCACGAGATCACGCCGCTCCTGGACCGGAAATCCGGGGATCAGCGCCGCCGCGGCCACGGCTCGCCGGAGCTGCAGGGCGACGTCGGCCGAGGACTGAGCCGCTTCCGCCGATGCTGCCGCCCGCCGCGCGTAGGTGAGCGCCTGGGGAGCTGTGCCGGCGATCAGCCCCTCGGCGGCGTGGTGGGCGAGGTCTTCGACCCACGGTTCGAGGTCGTCGGCCCGGAGGGCCTCGATCACGCCGGTGATCCGAGCATGGTGCTGCGCCAGACGAGCCGCGTTGAGCTCGGCCACGAGAGTGCTCGACACCAACGCGTGGGTGAACGCGAACCGGCCTGCTCGGTCGTCCGGCTCCACCAGGCCGTCGTCGAGTGCCGGCTCGATGCGGGTGAGCGCCTCGGCC
>DATBGF010000664.1:0-9254 GCA_036558145.1 Acidimicrobiales bacterium | reverse complement strand
TGCTGTCGGTCTCCGAGGGCTGGCACCGCGGCCCGTCGATCGAGGGCCCGGACGACGACCCCGAGACCCTCGGCCACGCCGTCCTCGACCTCGTGTCCCAGGCCCGCCCGAACGCCAACATGGGCGGCTACGACGAGACCTGACCACAGGTGAGGCTCGCCCGCTGGGGGGCGGCGCTGGCCGCCGTCGTGCTCATGGCCGGTGCCGGCTGCACCGGCGACGACGACGACGATGAACCGGACGCGTCGCCGTCCGCCGACGACACCGTGGCTCCCGTGGTCAACGAAGACCACTGGCACGCCGCGTTCGGTGTCTACGTGTGCAACAGGTTCCTGGCCGACCTCCCGACGTTCGAGAGCCCGGTCGGGATCCACACGCATGGCGACGGCGTGATCCACATCCACCCCTTCTCGATCGCGGGCGCGGGCACCAACGCGACGCTGGGCGTCTTCCTGGACGGCGCCGAGATCGATCTGGAGGACGGTGCGCTGGAGGTCGACGGCGACACCTGGCACGACGGGGACGAGTGCAACGGCGAGCCCGCCCGGGTCATGGTGGCCCGCTGGGACGACGCCGCCGCCGGTGGCGACCCGGAGATCGTCACCGACGACATGACCCGCATCCGCTTCCGGGCCGATGGCGAGGCCTACACCATCGCCTTCGTGCCCGAAGGCACCGACATCCCGCTGCCGCCGTCGGCTGCGAACCTGGCGGAGCTCGGCCAGGCGGACAGCGCCGCCACCACGACCACCGGCATCCCGGGGACCACCCCGGTGTCGGAGCCGATAGGCGAGGACGGGTTCTACCCCGTGAGCGCGACGGCACCGGCGACCGGTACGACGTGCCCGGCCGGGACGGCAGGTGACGGCGGGCCCGACACGGAGTGCTTCAGCCTGGGCCGGGGCGCCGTCGGCATGGACGTGGTCGACGACGCCGAGGCCGTGGAGCAGGCCGGGAAGTGGCTCGTCAGGTTGACCCTGACCGACGACGGCATCGACCGCTTCAACGAGCTGGCCGCGATCTGCTTCGCGGGACAGCAGCCCGACTGTCTGACGCGCCGGGTGGCGATCGTCGTCGACGGGCGGATCCGGTCGGCGCCCACGATCAACAACCCCAGCTTCGAGGCCGACCAGATGCAGATCTCCGGCAACTTCAGCGAGGACGAAGCGAAAGAGCTGGCCGAGTTCGTGGCAGGCTGAGTGCACTGAATGAGGGAGGGACCATGCCGATCAACCCCGACGCCGTAGGCGCCCGCTCCGAGCCGGCCCGCCACCGGTGGAGCTCCAAGGACAGCCTGCTCTACGCCATCGGCGTGGGTGCCGGCGCCGTGGAGCCGCTGGACGAGCTGGAGTTCACCACCGAGAACAGCCAGGACGTCACCCAGCGGGCCCTGCCCACCATGGCCGTCGTTCTCGGCGCGGGTGGGATGGGCGCCTTCGGCAAGATCGGCACGTTCAACCCCGTGATGCTGGTCCACGGCGAGGAGGGCATCACGCTGGCCCGGGAGATCCCGGCCGAGGGCGAGCTCGAGGCCGTGACCGAGATCGTGGGCATCTGGGACAAGGGCTCCGGCGCCCTGGTGCAGGCCGAGACCACGGCCACGCTGGTGGACGACGGCCAGCCGCTGTTCACGGTCCAGATGGGTGCGTTCCTGCGGGGCGAGGGTGGCTGGGGCGGCGAGCGCGGCCCGTCCTCCAAGTTCGCGGCGCCCGAGCGCGAGCCTGACCACGAGGTCACCTACCCGACCCGCACGGACCAGGCCCTGCTCTACCGGCTGTCGGGCGACCGCAACCCGCTGCACTCCGACCCCAAGTTCGCGGCGATGGCCGGGTTCGACCGGCCGATCCTCCACGGGCTGTGCACCTACGGCTTCACCGGCCGGGCGCTGCTGCACTCGCTGGCCGGCGGCGACCCCGGCCGGTTCAAGGCCATGAGCGGGCGCTTCTCCAGCCCGGTGTTCCCGGGCGAGGCGCTGACCGTGCGCATGTGGGCGACCGGCGACGGCCAGGCCGCGTTCCAGACGGTCGGGCCCGACGGCCGCGTCGTGCTCGACGCCGGCAGCGTCAGCGTCAGCTAATCAGAACAGCCGCAGGTCGTCGGGCTCGATGCCGCGCAGGGCGTCGTAGTCGACCTCGACGCAGGTGATGTCCCGGCGCCCGGCCAGCACCCGGGCCTGGGGCTTGATCTGCTGGGCGACGAAGACGCCCCGCACGGGCCGCAGCATCGGGTCCTGCTCCAGGAACTCCAGGTAGCGGGCGAGCTGCTCGACCCCGTCGATCTCGCCGCGCCGTTTGATCTCGATGGCCACGGTCTGACCCGACTCGTCGCGGCACAGCAGGTCCACGGGCCCGATGTCGGTCGGGTACTCGCGCCGCACCAGCCGCAGGCCGGGGGCGATGGCCGCGCAGTTGGCCGCCAGCAGCTCCTGGAGGTGGGCCTCGACGCCGTCCTTCCACAGGCCGGGGTCGATGCCCAGCTCGTGGTTGGAGTCGGACAGCACCTCGTGCAACGTGATCGTGAGGGTCTCGCCGCCCTTGGCCGCCCGCACCACCCAGGACGCCTCCCCGTCGTCGTCGACCGACTCGGTCACGGTGTTGGGGGCGTTCATCCAGTTCAGCGGCTTGTAGGCGCCGCCGTCGGCGTGGACCGCCACGCAGCCGTCGGCCTTGACCATGATCAGCCGCACCGCCGCGGGCAGGTGGGCGGTCAGGCGCCCGGCATAGTCCACGGTGCAGCGGGCGACGACCAGGCGCATCCCGGCCGACCCTAGTGGCGGGAGTCAGGACTTCTTGGCTTTGCCGCGACCCCGCTTGGCCGTCTGGGACAGGCGCTGGCGCATGGTCTCCCGGCGGGCCTGGAGGTCGCGGTGGGTGAGCCGCTCCGTGCTGCCGTCCACGCCGAAGCCGGCCCTGACCCCGTCCATGTCCAGCTCGATCGTGCGCGGGTCGATGCCGACGTCGGCCGCGATCCGGTCGCCGTGCTGGGTGGCGAAGTACATCGAGATCTGGGCGACCTCGTCGAACAGGTCCAGGTCCGGGGCCAGGTTGGCGATGGCGCCGTCGATGAAGACCAGGTTCTTGACGAACAGCATCAGCTCCTTGGGCATGCGGGCCCCGAAGCCGAGCAACGCCTTGACGATCTGCTGCATCTCGCCCACCAGCTGCTCGCCCGACAGGGTCAGCGGGTCGACGAAGGGCTCGTCCAGCTTGAGCTCCCGGGCCACGGCCGCCAGGTCGGCGTCGGGGGGCAGCGCGCCCAGGTCGCGCAGCGCGGCGAGCTGGGTCATGACGTCGTTGACCGAGCCGCCCATCAGCAGCCGCAGGAACGCCAGGCGCTTGGTCTCGTCCAGCCGGCCGGTGATGCCGAAGTCGAGCAGGGCCGTCCGCCCGTCGGGCATGACGAACAGGTTCCCGCCGTGCAGGTCCCCGTGGAAGATGCCGTGGATGATGGCGCCCTCGACGAAGCCGATCATCCCGGTGCGGACCACCGCCGCGGTGTCGACGCCCGCGTCCCGCATGCCCACGACGTCGTCGAAGCGGAAGCCGTCGAGCCGCTCCATGACCAGCACCCGCGGCGTGACCAGCGTGGGATGGGGCCGGGGCACGACGTAGCCCCGCTGGCCCAGCTCCACGAAGGCGCGGGCGATGTCGAGCATGTTCTCGGCCTCCAGCCGGAAGTCGAGCTCCTCGGCGATGGTCTGGGCGAACAGCTCGACCAGCGCCGGCGGGTTGGCCAGCGCGGCGATGGGGATGCGCCCGACCAGCTTGGGGGCGAGCCAGGCCATGACCCGCAGGTCGTCGCGCACCAGCTTGGCGACCGTCGGGCGCTGGACCTTGACCACCACGCGCTCACCGGTGCGCAGCGTCGCCGCGTGCACCTGGGCGATCGACGCCGCGGCCAGGGGCGTGCGGTCGACCCAGCGGAACACCGCCTCCAGCGGGCGGCCCAGGTCGGCCTCGATGACCTCGCGCACCAGGCGGAACGGCTCGGCGGGCACCCGGTCGCGGCACAGCTTGAACTCGCCCACCAGCTCGGCGGGGAAGATGCCGTCGCCCGAGGAGATGATCTGGCCCAGCTTGATGTAGGTGGGGCCCAGCCGCTCGGCCGCGATCCGCAGGCGCCGGGAGATGCCCGCCCGGCTCGCCGAGTCGCCCGCCCGCCGCTCCCGCAGCGCCCACAGGCCCAGCGCGGTGCCCAGCCGGCGGGTCACGGTCACCATGCGGGCGCCGGGCGGCCAGCGCGAGGGCTGGGTCAGCACGGGGACCTCGGCCATCACGCGGGCCCGCACCTCGTCCAGGCCCTGGCGCCAGACGAGCGAGCGGGGGTCGTCGAGGGTCCAGGGCGGCGTGTCGCTGAAGCTGCCCTGGTCGAGGTCGGTGGGGGCGACGGCCATCACCGCCGAGTCTGCCGGACCGCCGGGCGGATCGGCACGTCGCGCGGCGAGACCCCTACGGCAGCAGGACCGATCCGTCGGCCACCGGGACGCCTTCGGCCCGCAGGCGGCGGGCGTGCTCGACCTCGTGGCCAGGGACGAGGCGGCCCGACGCGGTCACGACCCGCCACCACGGGAGGTCGTCGCCGCTGGTCGCGAGCAGGTGGCCGACCGCTCTCGCGGCGCCCGGGAACCCCGCCTCGGCCGCCACCTCACCGTAGGTGACGACGTCGCCGGGGCCGAGCGAGTGGAGAACAGCCAGCACGGCCTGCTCGAATCGGCTCATGAGCAGCACCGTAGATGCCCCGGCGGACCTGACCGGACGGGTGGCCGTGATCACCGGGGCCAGCCGCGGGCTGGGGGCGGGGCTCGCGGCCCGCTGGGCCCAGGCCGGCCTCCGGCTGGGCCTGGCGGCCCGCACCGAGCCGGCGGCGCCCGACGGTGCGGAGGCCGTGACCGGGTCGGTCGACGTGACCGACGCCGAGGCCGTCGACGCGTTCTGCGCGGCGGTGGCCGGGCGGTTCGGCCGCATCGACCTGTGGGTGAACAACGCCGGGCTGCTGGAGCCGATCGCCCCACTCCGGGACGCCGACCCGGCGGCGCTGCGGGCCAACGTCGAGGTCAACGTGCTCGGCGTGCTGTCCGGCTCGGCGACCTTCGCCCGCCACGTGCGCAGCCGCGAGGGCGGCGGCGTGCTGGTCAACATCACCAGCGGCGCCGCCACCTCGCCCTACTCGGGCTGGTCGGCCTACTGCGGGTCCAAGGCCGCGGTGGACCAGATCACCCGGGTGGTGGCGGCGGAGGAGCTGGAGGCGGGCCTGCGGGCCTACGCGGTCTCGCCCGGCATCATCGACACCGGGATGCAGGAGGCCATCCGGGCCACGCCCGAGGACCGGTTCCCGGCCGTGGAGCGCTTCCGGGGCATCGCCCGGGACAACGCGTTCAACAGCCCGGCCTGGGTGGCCGACCACATCCTGGGCCTGCTGGCGTACCCGCCGAGCGACCTCGACCTGGTGGTGCTGCGGGTCCCCGACGAGCCCCGAGCCTGACGGGCCGCGGTCCGGCTACGGTCCGGCCATGCGGACGCTGACCCCCGACGAGCTGGCCGCTCACACCGCCGCCATCGCCGAGCAGGGCTACACGGTGGTGGAGGACGCCATCGAGCCCGACCTGGTCGACGAGCTGAACGAGACGCTGGTCCGGCGGGAGCGGGAGCTCGGCACCGTTCCCGCTTCCAACGCCTTCGAGGGCACCCGCACCGTGCGGATCTACAACCTGCTCGTCCACGGCGAAGTGTTCGCGCGGGTGCCGGTCCATCCCAACGTGCTGCCGGTGGTGGAGTCGGTGCTGGACGACGGCTGCCTGCTGTCGTCGCTGTCGTCGATCGCCATCGGGCCCGACGAGTCGGCCCAGCCCATCCACGCCGACGACCAGCTCATCCCCATCCCCAAGCCTCACCCGCCAGTGGTCTGCAACACGATGTGGGCGCTCACCGACTTCACCGACGCCAACGGCGCCACCCGGCTGGTGCCCGGCACCCACCTGCAGGACTCGCCCGACTTCGGGCATCCCTACGAGTCGATCCCGGCCGAGATGGCCAAGGGCAGCGTGCTGGTGTGGCACGGCAGCCTGTGGCACGGCGGCGGGGCCAACACCACCGGCGAGCGCCGGGTCGGCATCGCCTGCAACTACGGCGCCGGCTACATCCGCCAGCAGGAGAACCAGCAGCTGGGCGTGCCCCGGGAGGTGGCCGCGGGATTCGACGACCGGCTGGCCCGGCTGTGCGGCTACGGCATCTGGTCCGGGCTGATCGGCCACATCGACAAGCACGACCCGATCGACCTGCTGCGGGGCGGCAGCACCGGCGGCACGCTGTTCGACGCCCTGTAGCCCCGGGGGATGGCCCCCGGGGCCGGGAGGGGTGTGAGTCACGGGGACCCGCCTTCCGCCCTGCGGAACCCCCGCGACCGAGGTAACAGAGTCGACCCGCCGATGCGTGATACGACTGATCCTCAGCGTGCGGCGGCGATGACCCGTTCGGCCAGCTCGGCCCGGCAGATGAGCAGGTCGGGCAGGTACGGGTCCGGGCGGTTGTAGACGAGCGGCGAGCCGTCGAGGCGGGACACGTGCAGCCCCGCGGCCTTGGCCACCGCCACCGGGGCGGCCGAGTCCCACTCGTACTGGCCGCCGCTGTGGGCGTAGACGTCGGCGTCGCCCAGGACCACGGCCATGGCCTTGGCGCCCGCGGAGCCCAGCGGGACCAGCTCGCCCCCCAGCGCCTCGGCCACCCGGGCCGCCTCGACGGGCGGGCGGCTGCGGCTGACCAGCACCCGGACCGGACCGTCCCACGCCGGGGGCGGCGGAGGCGGGGGATCGCTGGCCAGCGTCAGGTCCCGGGCGGGGAGCGCGACCGCGCCCGCCACCGGCTCGCCCCCGACGACCAGCGCCACGTGCACGGCCCAGTCGGTCCGGGGCACCTCGCCGTACTCGCGGGTGCCGTCTAGCGGGTCCACGATCCACACCCGCTCGGCCGTCAGCCGGGCCGGGTCGGCCACGCCCTCCTCCGACAGCACGGCGTCGTCCGGGCGGGCCTCGGCCAGCGCGGCCATCAGCAGCTTGTGGGCCTCGGCGTCGCCCTCCCGGCCGAGCGCCTTGGGATCCACGCTCCCGGCCGCCCGCCGGGCCCGCAGGTCGACAAGAAGTCGCCCGGCGTTCGTCGCCAGTTCGGCGGCCAGCGAATGATCGTTTGTCGAGGCCTGCGGCATGCTGTCGTCTTACCAGATCCCTTGAATTGCCTACCTACTAGGTCGGAATTAGCCTGGAGCGCTCATGTCCAGCACCTCGTACGAGCTGACCCACCTGGAAACGCTCGAGGCCGAGGCCGTCCACATCATCCGGGAGGTGGCCGCCGAGTTCGAGCGGCCGGTCCTGCTGTTCTCGGGCGGCAAGGACTCGGCGGTGATGCTCCACCTCGCCACCAAGGCGTTCGCCCCGGCGCGCCTGCCCTTCCCGGTGATGCACGTCGACACCGGGCACAACTTCCCCGAGGTCATCGCCTACCGGGACCGGCGGGTCGCCGAGCTGGGCCTGCGCCTGGTGGTGGCCAGCGTCCAGGACGCCATCGACAGCGGCCTGGTGGTCGAGGACACCGGCCCCCGCGCCACCCGCAACCGCATCCAGACGGTGCCGCTGCTCACCGCCATCGAGGAGCACCGCTTCGACGCCGGGTTCGGCGGGGCCCGGCGCGACGAGGAGAAGGCCCGGGCCAAGGAGCGGGTGTTCAGCTTCCGCGACGAGTTCGGCCAGTGGGACCCCAAGAACCAGCGACCCGAGCTGTGGAACCTCTACAACGGCCGCCACCGCAAGGGCGAGCACATCCGGGTGTTCCCGCTGTCCAACTGGACCGAGCTCGACATCTGGCAGTACGTGGCGGTCGAGGGCATCGACCTTCCGTCGATCTACTTCGCCCACACCCGGCGGGTGTTCGAGCGGGACGGCATGTGGCTGGCCGAGTCGCCGTGGATCACGCTGCTCGACGGCGAGGAGATCGAGGAGCGCATGGTGCGCTTCCGCACCGTGGGCGACGCCACCTGCACCGGGGCCGTGGCGTCGACCGCGGCCGACGTGTCCGCCATCATCGAGGAGACGGCGGTGACCCGCATCACCGAGCGGGGCGCGACGAGGGCCGACGACCGCATCAGCGAGGCGGGCATGGAAGATCGCAAGCGCGAGGGTTACTTCTGATGGAGCTGCTGCGCTTCGCCACGGCGGGCTCGGTGGACGACGGCAAGTCCACCCTCATCGGCCGCCTGCTCTACGACTCCAAGGCCATCTTCGAGGACCAGCTCGAATCGATCGAGCTGACCTCGCAGAAGCGCGGCGCCGAGGGCACCGACCTGGCGCTGCTCACCGACGGGCTGCGCGCCGAGCGCGAGCAGGGGATCACGATCGACGTCGCCTACCGCTACTTCGCCACCCCCAAGCGGAAGTTCATCATCGCCGACACCCCCGGGCACATCCAGTACACGCGCAACATGGTCACCGGTGCCTCCACCGCCGACCTGGCGCTGGTGCTGCTGGACGCCCGCAAGGGCGTGCTGGAGCAGTCGCGGCGCCATGCGTTCCTGGCCTCGCTGCTCGGCATCCCGCACCTGGTGGTGTGCGTCAACAAGATGGACCTCGTCGACTGGTCCCAGGAGCGGTTCGAGGACCTCAAGGCCGAGTTCCGCAGCTTCGCCATGAAGCTCGACGTCCACGACTTGACGTTCATCCCGCTCTCGGCGCTGCACGGCGACAACGTGGTCGAGCGGTCGGCCGCCATGCCGTGGTACGAGGGCTCGTCGCTGCTGCACCACCTCGAAGAGGTGCACATCGCCAGCGATCGCAACCTCATCGACGCCCGCTTCCCGGTCCAGTACGTCATCCGTCCCCAGGACCAGACCAACCACGACCTGCACGACTACCGGGGCTACGCGGGCACGGTGGCGGGCGGGGTGCTCAAGCCGGGCGACGAGGTGGTCGTGCTGCCGTCCGGGCTGACCTCGACCATCGAGTCGATCGAGACGGCGGACGGGCCGGTGCCCGAGGCCTTCTCGCCCATGGCGGTCACGGTGCGGCTGGCCGACGACGTGGACGTGTCCCGCGGCGACATGATCTGCCGGATCCGCAACCGGCCGCACGTGGGCCAGGACCTCGAGGCCATGGTGTGCTGGCTCACGGCCGAGTCGGAGCTGCGGGCCGGCGCCAAGCTGGCGATCAAGCACACGACCCGCTGGGGCCGGGCCTTGGTCAAGGACCTGCAGTACCGGCTCGACATCAACAC
>DATBGF010000663.1:0-9125 GCA_036558145.1 Acidimicrobiales bacterium | reverse complement strand
GGGTGGGCGGGCTGGTCCTCCTGGTCCGCCGGCGCTCACGCGGCCGGCCTCCTCGCCCCGGTGCTGGCGCCGCCACCCCCGCCGTCGTTCAGGATTCGGTCGTTCCGTCGTCGGGCCCGTCGCCGGCCGGGCTGTCTGACGGGTTGTCGGACGGCACGTAGAACTCGGTGGTCGCCGCGGTGACCTTGGCGACGGTCTCGTCGTCGGCGCCCGCCTCGCCGTAGGCCCGGCCCCAGTCCTCGCTGCTGGCGGCCATGACCGACCGCATCTCCGGGCTGGACTCCACCTCCGCGGGATCGAAGTCCCGGCCCTCCAGGTGCGACGCGAGGGAGAGCAGGCCCAGGTCCCAGCCCACGCCGACGGCCCCGGGCCCGAACGTGTCCCACATCTCGGGCGGCACGACCGCGGTGTGGGTGAGCGTGAGGCGGGTCCCACCGAGGTCCGGATCCGGCTCCAGCACGACCTCGACGAGCGAGGAATCCTCCGGCCCTTCCGGCTCGCCCATGATCCATGTGACCTGCAGCCGCCGGGGCGGCTCGCATGCCCGGATCTCGCCGCCCGCGTTGCCTTCGAGCTGGTAGGTCCCACCGAGCCGCAGGTCGCCGCTGACGGGCAGGAACCAGCGGGCGATGCGCTCCGGGGTGGTGATGGCATCCCACACGTCCTCGGCGTCGGCGGGGTAGCTGCGCGTCAAGCTCACGACCTTGGCCGCCCCTGCCGGCAGGCTCGCGTCCCCGACCGCCCGGCCGGTGGCCTGCAACTCGTCGATCAGATCCTTCATCGCTTCCTCCTGGTCTTCGTCGATCCTTCGCCCGCCTCGACCCGGCGCTGTCGCGCGCCCCGCGCCAGCTCGGTCCCGAGTGCGTCGAGCCGCTGCTCCCACGCCCGCCGCAACCCCGCGATCCACTGCTCCGCGCCGTCGAGCGACGCCGGGTTCACCGAGTACAACCGCCGGTTCCCGTCCGCCCGCACGGTGGCGAACCCGCTCTCCCGCAGCACCCGCAGATGCTGGGACACGGCAGGCTGCGAGATCCCGAACTCCCGCCCGACGACCTCGACCACCCCACCCGCAGCCAGCTCACCGTGAGCCAGCAACTCCAGGATCCGCCGCCGCACCGGATCCCCGAGCACGTCGAACGCCTCCACGGCGCCCGACTGTTTCACATTGCACTTATATAAGTCAAGCTCGATGCTCTCGGGTTCGGAGAGGGTTCACCGGGAGACGATGGCGGCGGACGTTCGGTGGCGCTAGCCGGTGATGTCGGGGTCGCCGGGGATCGGGGCGGCGACCGGGGCCACGGGGATCGTGGTGGGATCGCCCGGCCCCGGCGGCGTCGTCGTGGGCGGCGGGGTGCCGTCCCCGACTACGAAGGTCAGCGGGTTGTAGTGGATCCTGACCTGAGGCAGGTACGTGGTCACGCAGTCGACCTGGACCGTGTAGGTGCCGAGCGACGGGAACGGTTCGCCGGTGGGCTGACCGAGGTCGTCACGCAGCTGCAGCTCGACCGACCAGTTCCCGGCGGTGTCGACCACGACGCCGGGCTCCTGGGTGCCGACGAGGTGCCACTGGTCGATCACGATGTCGCCGTTGGGCGCCGTCACCACGGTGTTGATCTGCGGCACGCTCGCGCCGCGGAGGCAGACATCGATCGAGGAGATCCGCACGGTGTCCGTCGGGGTGAACGGCCCCGGCGCGATCGCGGCCCGGAGCACCTCCGTCTGCGCGCCGGCGCCCGGCGGCGACGCTACGAACGTCGCCGCGAGTGCGAGGCCGACCCCGACCGCGACCGCGATCACGCCTGTCCCCAGCCGTATGGACCTCATCGCCCGATCCCCCTGATCCCCATCCGCCCACAGCCGCGGATCGCCTCCGCGCACCCTAGCCAGGGACCGGACCGGCCGGGCGTCGCCCCTACTTCTGCCAGACGCGCACCCAGTCGACCTGCGTCTCGATGAACGCGGGCGGCTCGGGCATCCCCGGCGGCGGTGAGGTCAGCGAGGCGGCCGGCGCCGCGCTGATCTCGAGGTACATCGGCTGTGCGGTCGTGTCGTAGGGCGCCTGCGTCTTGAGCAGCTGCCCGTCGAGGTAGGTCGTGAGCTCCGTGGCGGTCCACTTGCCGCTCCACACGTGCCAGTCGCAGAGCCCGCCGCCAGGGAAGTCCGTGACCGCCGAGCGAGTCTCGTCCGGCAGGTTGCAGGGGCTGTTGGTGTTGCGGTGGAGGACGCTCACGCTGTTCACGTCCGCCCGTCCCGTCTCAGGCCCGGCGAAGCCCAGCCTGACCCCGTTCTCGACCATGTCCCACTCGGAGTTCAGATGGACGCACGGCCTCGTCGCGTTGAAGTAGTTCGGCGCCTCGAGGGAGAAGAACCACAGCGCCAGCTTGGTCCACGGGTCGTTGGTGCAGCGGGCCCGGATCTCGAAGTAGCCCTCCTGCCACGCCGTCGCCTGCGGGTAGTGCGGGACGGTGCTGGAGAACGGGCCGAGCGTCGTCAGCTCCTCGTACGGTCGCGCCCGGGAGAGGTCGGCCCGCACGGTGAGGATGCTGTCGGCGACCGTGAACGCCCCGGGCGGGACGGACTCACGGTGCGCCGGCGTCGGTCCCCACACGTCCGTGTTCAGGGTCTCGAAGTCGTCCTCGAAGACCTGCCGGTACCCCTGGCCGGCTATCGGCCCCGGCTCGCAACCCTGCGCCCCCAGCAGCGTGAAGCCGCCGACGGCGACGGTCGCCCCCTTGATGAACGTACGCCGGTCCATGATCGCAAACCCCCTGCATCGGCAGCACTTCGGCTGTGATCGCGGTCTGCCACCGGCGGGGCGAGATCAGGCGCGGCCGACCCCACCGCCACCGCCCCATCCCATCGCACTTGCCCGGCCCACTATGGCAGGCGGGGAGCGCTCGTGGTCGTCGCGGTCACACGTCGACGTAGATGAAGCCGTACGCCTCGTCCCGGCAGGGGATGCCGGTCGCGGCCAGGGCCGGGGCCCAGTCGCCGGTGACGTCGGGGTTGCTGTCCTCCATGCCGTGGTCGGCGACGAGGAAGAAGGCGGTGCGGTCCCACACGCCGGCCCGCTCCACGGCGGTCAGGATCCGGCCGAGCCGGGCGTCGCTGTCGTGGATGCTGGCCCGGGCGATCTCGGCGTAGGGCCCGCTGTGGTGGAAGGCGGCGTCGGTCAGCGTGAAGTTCACGAAGCAGTACCGGGGCAGCTCGCCGCCGCCCTCCCACACGTCGAGGGCCTGGGCCATCCCCGTGTGGTCGATGCGGGACGAGATCTCGTAGGACTTCTCCGGGCGGACGAACCGCTCGGTGGCGAACGGCAGCTCGTCGGCCCGGGGCGCCCGGGCCACCTGCCCGCCGGAGCGGATCACGTCGAAGGTGGACTCGTCCGCACCCGTGTCGCACGGCTCGTTGATCGCCACCGTGCGGGACCCGGGGAAGGCCCGGTGCACCGCCTGGTGGAGCGTCTCGACGCCGGGATCGAGGGTCTGCATCGACCACGCCCAGGTGGCCGGCGAGTTGGTCACGACCTGCTCGCCCGCGGCCCGGTCGTACCAGGCGTTGTGGAGGATCCCGTGGTGCCCGGGGTGGACGCCGGTCTGGATCGTCGTGTGGTTGGCCAGCGTCACCGACGGCAGGCTGGCCATGGCGCCGTGGCCCAGTCCGGTGCCCGCCTCGAGCAGGCGGGCCAGGTGGGGGACCTCACCGGCCGCCACCATGTCGTACAGCACGTTGGCGTTGGTCCCGTCCCACAGGAACCCGATCACGTGCTCGGGCGGCTCGGCGTCGGGGTCGAGCAGCTCGCTCAGCACCCGCCCGTCCTGGCGGGCGAGCGACGTGTTCGCACCAAGCAGGGCGAGGACGGTCGGGGCGACGTCGACCAGCCGGCCCGCCAGCGGCAGCAGGGCACCCTCCTGCCGCACCCCGGCGCCGGACACGACGAACGGCGCCCGCACCTGCACGATCCCCAGCGAGCCGTGCTCGCCGCGCTCGCCGCCCTGGTCCTCCCAGTTGTGGGCCGGCGTGTGCAGGCACACGATGTCGGGCGCCGCCGGGTGGTCGAACACCTGGGCGATGTGCTCTTGGGCGAAGGGGTACGACTGGGACGTGCGGGTCGGCCACGGGTTGGCGCGCTCGTCGGCCAGCGGCACGAACCGGTCGGTGGCGGTGTCGCCCAGCGGATTGCGCCCCTCGACCAGGGTCTCGACGAACCCGCCGCCGTCGCCATCGCCGTAGCCGTCGGCCCGGCGGAACCGCACGCGGCCGTCCACGGCGCGCACGTCGTAGCCGTCCCCGCCGGCGGCCACGGTCGCCACCAGGTCGACGATCGGCTCCAGCACGGGGTCGAGCAGGGCGACCGCGACCTGCTCCACCCGCTCCGCCTCAGGCGCGTCGCTCATGGACACGGACGCTACCCCGGGCCGCGCCGACCCTTGGCGGTCAATATGCGCGGGTCGTAATGTCCTGTGCGCCCTTCGTGACATCCCCGTAGCCGCGACGGAGCGAACGGATCGCCCATGAGGAGCACCGGACGCAGGGAACAGCGCGCCGCCGGGCGACGCCTCCGCGTCTCGGCCGTGACCGCAGGCCTGGCCGCGACGGTCCTGCTCGCCCTGGCCGTCGCGGCGGCGGCCCAGGCCGTGCCGGACGACCCCTCGACCCTCGTCCTGGAGCAGTCGCTCGACGGCGCGGTCGTCTGCGTGTCGCCCGACGCCGCCTGCAGCGCCATCGACCTCTACGGCCCGGCGGGCATCCCGAACACCGCACCCGTGCACCCCGGGGACCGGTTCGCCACGACTGTGCAGCTCCGCAACGCCGGCAACATCGCAGCATCGGGCCTCGCCCTCTCGCCGGCCGGGTGCGAGAACCGACCGCTCGACGGAGCCACCGCCGTCGCCGACCTGTGCGGCACCGTGACCGTGACCGTCGGCTGCGAGGCCGGGGGCGGGGCCGGGACCGGGACCGGCGGCACCACGTTCGGCTCGGGCCCCCAGACGCTGGCCGCCTTCGGCCAGGACGGCACGCACACCGTCAGCCCGCCCCTCGGCCCCGGCGAGGCGGTCACCTGCATGTTCACCACGGCCTACCCCGCCGACGGACCGCCGATCGAGCAGGCGGTCCGGGCCGTGCAGCCGGTCACCTGGACGCTCGTGGCGCCGGAGCCGCCCGCTCGGTCACCGTCCGGCGGCGCCGAGGCAGCCGGCCGGCCGGGCAGCGGACCGCTGGCCTTCACCGGCGGCGACGCCCTCCCGCTCACGCTCGCCGGCGTGGCCCTCCTGGCCGTCGGTGGTGCGCTGCACCGGCGCTCGCGCCGCCTCCGCCGCGCCGTGGCCCTGGTCGACGAGACCGCCGTCTGATCGGCCCGTGGGCCGGCGCGGTCTCGACGCCGGCGACCACCGACCACACGGCCGGTGCCAGGCAGGCCGCGGCCACGATCAGCCAGGTCTGCCACGGGATCGTCGGCACCACGCGCACCCGGTACCTGCCGTCGCCGCCCACCAGCGGCGCGACGATCGACCGCTCTCGGCCGGTGCCGACCAGCACCGGGGAGGCGCCGTCGGCCTCCAGCCGCACCGGCATCGCCCCGGTCCCCACGTAGGTGGCCCGCGCTCCGGGCTCGCCGAGGGGCACGAAGGAGAGCTGGGTCGCGCCGAAGAGCGGGTTGTACAGGTAGATGGCGACGGCGACGAGGAACGCGGCCCCCACCACCCGCAAGGGGGCACGGGACCGTCTCGACGCCAGCAGCGCCGTGAGCACCCACCAGGCGATCCCACCCCCCACCAGGAGCGGCAGCGCCTCGGCCACCCACCCGGCACCCCGCCACCGCGCCGCGACGCGGCCGACGAGGTCTCCCTCCGCCACGTGCCACGGGTCCTCGGCGGCGTTGAGGTCGCCCTTGGTCTGCAGCGTGCCGTCGGGGTTCCGGCCCACGACCCGGTGGGTGTAGGTCTGTTCGTGGGCGGCATCCGTCCCGGTCGCCGCCATCCAGCCGGCGGGGGTGTGGAACGTGACGATGTCGCCCGTGCGGATGTCGCCGACGCCGGCGGGCCGCACCCACAGCAGCGTGCCGACGGGCGCGGCACGACCCATCGACGCCGTGCGCACGGTCGTCCACGTGCCTCCGATGGCCCACCACCACACGAGGGCCACGCACAGCCCTGCCACCGCGGCACCGGCCACGATCCGCCCCGCCCGGGCCACCCAGGTCACGAGCGGTGGGTGTCGGGGCGCGGCACGCCGGACCGGTGGCGGGCCCGTCGCTCTGTGCGCGGGTGACCCGTCCGGCCGCTCACCGGGACGGGACGGGTCCCTCGCTCGTGAGTACTCCTTGTTGTCGTCCACGGGACCGGATCACACGCTCTGCGTGAAGGTCCAGGTCATCGGCTGGCTGGTCGTGATGCCTTCCAGGTTCACAGCGGTGGCCGTGATCGGCAGGTTGGTGGTGAAGGTGCAGTCCACCGTCCCGTCGGGGGGAACCGCCGTCGCGACCGTGTACGGGCCGCCGGTGGCGAACGCCGTCAGCGACACGGGGCCGACGGTGAGCTCCTGGCCCGCGCCGGCGCACGTCATCGTGATGAGCGTGGCGCCGCACAGGTCGCCGGCGAGGATGCCGTTGTTCGCGCTGTTCGCGGTGCCGTTCGGGGGCGTCTGGCCGCATGCCTGCACCGAGAGGGTGAGGTTGCCGGACAGGCCCGCCGCGCCCGTGGCGGTGTTGGCGAGCCGGACCGTCGTCGTGCGGACCCCACCAGGTGCCATGGGGGTGGCCGGTGCGCCGACCGCTCCGTTCTTGTTGATGGTGTCGCAGTTGACGGAGCCGCCGGCGCTCGCCGTGGCGCACGCCGGGGTCTGGGGCACTCCGTTGACGACGAGGGACTCGCTGAACCCGAAGGCCTCGGGCCCGGCCGTCTGGACCTGGTTGTTGGTGTTGGTGATCGAGGCGGTGAACTGGCTCAGCGTGCCGGTGATGCCGAGGGCCAGGATGGCGATGCCGGCGAGGCTCGCGATCCACAGCAGCGGTGAGAACCGTCGCCTCCGCTCGGCTTCGGGCTTGTGCATGAGTTGCATGGTGATCGTCCTCCTGTAAGGGCGGATCGGATGGTGGGAACGTTCGATGCCGGTCGCGGCGGGCGGGGGCCGAGCGGTCGGCGCGGCGACGTCGGGCATGCGCATCAGCCCCCCGCGACCAACTTCCAGGCGATGGGCTGGGAGACCGCCCCGGGCGTCGTCACCGTCCCGGCGGTCACCGTGAAGTCGCAGGCGACGCTGGCGCCGGCGGCGAGCGTCCCGGCCGGGTAGCCGGTCGGGAAGTTCCGCCCGTCGTGGAAGCCGTTGAGCGTCGCCGTGACCACCGGGGCCCCGCCGCACGTCACCACGACGGTGGCCTGGTCGCACAGGGCGCCGTGGGCGCCGGTGAGGGTGTCGCTGCACTGCGACGGCAGCAGGAAGAGCGGCGCGGCGGCGTTGCCTGTGTTCCGGAACGTGACCGTGGTCGTCGACGAGCCGCCGGAGGCCAGGCTGGCGGCGCCGTAGATGTTGATGGTCGTGCAGTCGTGCCACTGGCCGTCGCCGATCGCCTGGCAGGCGGTGCCTCCCTGCCCGGTCTCGGTCAGGCCGACCGACGCGGACTGCACGTGGTTGCCGGGGTTGGTGATCGAGGCCGTGAACTGGCTGAGCGTGCCCACGACGCCCGAGGCGACGATGGCGATCAGGGCCACGGCGAGCAGCGGCAGGGCCGCCAGCACGTGCCGCCGGCCGGGCCTCACGGCGTCAGCCCGATCGTGTTCGAGGTGTTGACCAGGATCGAGATGAAGCCGGCCTGCGGCACGCGCACGTCGACGTTCACCGCGAACGGGTTCGACGTCACGGTGGCGCCGGTGACCGCGTTGAGCCCGGTGGCCGTGAACCTGCGGAGGATCTCGCCGGATGCGGCCGCGATGTCGGCCGGGGCGGCGGTGTACATGCCCGAGCAGGTGGCCACCGCACCCGGAGCGATCGTCGTGGGGCTGCAGGGGATCGACGGGACGGGACCGGCCGGCGCCACCGGCACGTCGGTGAGCGCGAGGTTGGTGATCGTGACGTTGCCGGTGTCCCTCACCGTCGCGGTGTAGGCGATCGCCTGTCCCGCTGCGCCCACCGCCACCGGGTTGGCGGACGCCACGAGCTGGAGCCCCCCGACCGGCGCGACGACCGTCTGGGTGACGGCGTTGCTGGTGGAGCCGGTGTGGTCGGCGCTCCCGCCGTAGACGGCGGTGATCTGGTGGTTGCCCGCCGCCAGGGCGCTGGTGGTGAAGGTGGCGACCCCGTTGACCAGCGTGACCGGCCCGCCGATCTGGGTGGCCCCGTCGCGGAACGTGACCGTGCCGGCCGGCGTGCCCCCGCTCGGGGCGGCGACGGTGGCGGTGAAGGTCACCGCCTGCCCGGTGAACGACGGGTTGAGGCTCGACGTCAGCGTCGTGGTGGTGCCGGCCTGGAAGACCAGCACGACCTGGCCGGCGCCGTTGTTGAACTGGGTTGGGGTGACGAGGCTGCCCAGCACCCACGACTGGCCGCCCGCTCCGCCGCCGCCACCACCCGGGTTGATCCCGATCGCGCCGGCCGCACCGCCCCCGCCACCGATGCCGCCGCCCCCGTTGTTGCCGCCGTTGTAGCCGCCCCCGCCTCCTCCGCCCCCGCCACCCGGGACCGCGCCGATGAAGCTGCCTCCGGCGGTGCCCGCCGTGCCGCTGCGCTGGGCGGTGCTGCAGCACGAGCCCCCGGGGCCGCTGCCGCCTCCGCCGGTGGCGCCGCCGCCGGAGGCGTTCCCGCCGCCGCCGCCGATGTTCGAGACCACCCCACCCGATCGACCGCCGCCCCCGCCCCCGCCGCCGGCGACGAGGAGGGGGGTGGCGCTCCGGGCGACCGCGCTCGCGCCGCCGCCCCCGCCACCGCTGTCGGCGTTGGGGAGGCCGCCACCGCCGCCCCCACCGGTCCCTCCGCCGGTGAACCCGGTCCCCCCGGCGGCCGGGTCCGTGAGGCCCGGCTGTCCGGAAGCGCCGGCCGTGCCGACGCTGATCGTGAGGGACTCGCCGGGGGTGACCGGGAACGTGCGCGAGACCACCGCACCCTGGCCGCCCGGGCCGAACGCGAAG
>DATBGF010000662.1:0-10242 GCA_036558145.1 Acidimicrobiales bacterium | reverse complement strand
TACTGCGTGGCCCGTGAGGGCCGCGCCTCGCTCGACCGGCCCACCGACGGCGCCGGCCTGCCGGACGGATCCTCGCTCAAGCCCCTGCTCGACCTGCTGGTGTCGCACATCCCCGCGCCGACCTACGACCCCGAGGCGCCGCTGCAGGCGCTCGTCACCAACCTGGACGCCTCGCCGTACGTGGGCCGGTTGGCGCTGCTCCGCATCCGCAGCGGCGTGCTGCGCAAGGGCACGAACGTCGCCTGGTGCCGGGCCGACGGCAGCATCGAGCGGGCCAAGCTCACCGAGCTGTACGTGACCGACGCGCTCGACCGGGTGCCGGCATCCGAGGCCGGGCCGGGCGAGATCGTGGCCATCGCCGGCATCCCCGACATCACCATCGGCGAGACGCTGGCCGACCCCGACGATCCCCGGCCCCTGCCGGTCATCACCATCGACGAGCCCAGCCTGGCCATGACGATCGGCATCAACACCGCGCCGCTGTCGGGCCGCGAGGGCAAGGCCCTCACCGCCCGGCTGGTCAAGAGCCGGCTCGACCAGGAGCTCGTCGGCAACGTGAGCATCCGGGTGCTGCCCACCGAGCGGCCCGACGCCTGGGAGGTCCAGGGCCGGGGCGAGCTCCAGCTGGCGGTGCTGGTGGAGATGATGCGGCGCGAGGGGTTCGAGCTCACCGTGGGCAAGCCCCAGGTGCTCACCCGCGAGATCGACGGCAAGCTGCACGAGCCGGTCGACCGGGTCACCGTCGACGTCCCCGAGGAGTACCTCGGCGTCGTCACCCAGCTGCTGGCGCTGCGCAAGGGCCGCATGGTGCAGATCACCAACCACGGGACCGGCTGGGTGCGGCTGGAGCACCTCGTCCCGGCCCGGGGCCTCGTGGGCTTCCGCACCGAGCTGATGACCGAGACCCGGGGCACCGCCCTGCTGCACCACGTGTTCGAGAGCATGGAGCCGTGGGCGGGCGAGATCCGGCCCCGGCGCAACGGCTCGCTCGTGGCCGACCGCAGCGGCCTGACCACCGCCTACTCGCTGCTCAACCTCCAGGACCGGGGCCAGCTGTTCGTGGGCCCGGGGACCGAGGTCTACGAGGGCATGGTCATCGGCGAGAACGCCCGGCCCGACGACATGGACGTCAACCCCACCCGCGAGAAGAAGCTCACCAACATCCGGGCGGCGGCGGCCGACAACTTCGAGAAGCTGATCCCGCCCCGCACGCTGTCGCTGGAGCAGGCCCTGGAGCACATCTCCGACGACGAGTGCGTCGAGGTGACGCCCGCCTCGGTCCGCCTGCGCAAGACGATCCTCGACCAGACGGTCCGGGCCCGGGCCGCCAAGCGCGCAAGGCTCTGAGGCTGCGCCCCGCCGCAGCCGGGCCCGAGACGGAAGCACGGTCCTGAACTTGCCCCCGCGGTAGCGCCCGCCCGTGGCGCGTCGGGTCGGTTACCGACGCGTACCGCGCTGACCAGCTTGCTTTCGGTGCGACACCGGACCCTCGCGGTTACTAGTGTCACGGTCGGGAAGGTCGGCGGGGGGATGATGGGGGGAACCAGATGAGGGCGAAGCGTCGGCGCCTCCATGGCGCCGAGAACCGGGCGCTCAAGGGCTATGCCCCGCTGATCGTGCTCGTGGCCGCCCTGATCGCCATGGTGGCGGTCGTGCCGTCCCGGGTGCCGGCCGGGCTGGCCGCCTCGGGCAGCGGCGAGGCCGTCGAGGTCAGCGAGGCCCAGCCGGCCAGCGGCTGGAACAGCTCGGTCACCGCCTGCCCCGGGCAGGACAAGCAGGTCGCCGACATGCCGTACTCGCCGCCCTGCTACGCCTTCTCCGGCGACAACGGGGGCGAGACCTCCCCCGGGGTCACCGCCGACACGATCAACATCTCCTACCGCCTCACGGGCGACGAGAACCTCCTCAAGATCCTGGCCGACCTGGGCGGCGTCCCCCTCGACGAGTCGAACGAGGAGATGGAGCGCACCATGGAGGGCCTCGTCGACTACTTCAACAAGAACTTCCAGTTCTACGGGCGCCAGCTCAAGCTGGTCCCCTACGACGGCCGGGGCCTGCTGCTCCAGGAGTTCCTGGGCGCCGGGCAGGACGCGGCCAACAACGACGCGCTGCGGGTTTCCGACGAGCTCAAGGCCTTCGCCGACGTCACGGGCCTGTCCCAGCCCTACGCCGACGCCCTGGCCCGCCAGCAGGTCGTCTCGGTGGGAGCGCCGTACATGTCCCGCCAGTGGTTCGACGAGCGCCGGCCCTACGCCTGGAGCAACTTCCCCGACTGCACCGTCACCAGCGAGCTGGCGGCCGAGTACACGAACAAGCGGCTGCTCGGGCGCGATGCGCTCTTCGCCGGCGGCGACCTGCAGGGCAAGCCCCGGACCATGGCGGTCATCGCCCCCAACAACCTCGAGTACCAGCAGTGCGTCGACTCGTTCGTGCAGGGCCTCGCGGACCAGGGCAACGCCCTGTCGCTGCGGCTGGCCTACACGCTCGACGTGCCCACGCTGCGCACCCAGGCCTCGACGCTGATGGCCCGGATCAAGTCCGAGAACGTGACCTCGGTGTCGTGCGCCTGCGACCCGATCATGCAGATGTACCTGGCCCAGGAGGCCACCGCCCAGGGCTACGAGCCGGAGTGGCTGGTCGCCGGCGTCGGCTTCATCGACCTCGACCTCGGCGGCCAGATCATCGCCCACAACGCGGGCGACCAGTGGAACCGCGCCTTCGGGGGCAGCCGCTGGGCCGTGGCCCAGTCGCCCGAGACGAGCGACGCGTACGCGGCCTACCGCTCCGTTCGCCAGGACGAGCCGTCGGAGCTGGTCGACCAGCTCTACTCCCAGATCCTCACCATCGCGCTCGGCGTCCAGATGGCCGGGCCCAACCTGACTCCGGAGACCTTCGAGACCGGGCTGTTCGCCTACCCACCGACCCTCGGGCAGGCCGGGCTCTGGGACTGGAGCCCCCACCACTACACGCCGGTGATCGACTCCCGCGAGATCTGGTGGGACCCCGACAAGATCTCGCCGTTCAACGGCAAGGCCGGCACCTGGGTCGACAACGGCACCCGCGTCAAGGACGGCGACATCCCCGAGGGCGACCCGGAGGTGTTCCCGTGAAGCGCAGCTGGGCCATCGTCATCGGGATCGCCGTCGTCCTCGCCATCGGCACCCAGGTGGCGCCGGACGACATCCCGGCGGGCATCGTGCTCAAGGGCGTCGTGTTCGGCTCGGCCACCGGGCTCCTGGCCGTCGGCCTCGTCCTCACCTACCGCACGACCCGGGTCATCAACTTCGCCTACGGCTCCATGGGCGCGCTGGGCGGGACCCTGGCCGTCACGCTGGCCGACGGCCAGCACTGGAACTGGGCCCAGGCCGCCGCGGCGGGCATCGCCGCGGGCGTGGTGGTGGGGGCCCTGGTCGAGCGGCTGATCATCCGCCGCTTCACCCACTCGCCCCGCCTGGTCCTCACCGTCGCTACCATCGGCCTGGCCCAGCTGCTGGCCGGCATCGCCATCTACCTGCCCGGGTGGCTGGGCTCGTCCGATGTGCTCCCCAAGATCACGACGCCGCTCAGCGACCACAAGTTCACCGTCCATCCCCAGGTGTTCACGGGTGACGACCTGCTGCTGGTGGCCGTCGTCCCCCTGGTGCTCATCGCGCTCAGCTGGTTCCTGCACCGCTCGGACGCGGGCATGGCGGTGCGGGGCATGGCCGAGAACCTCGACCGGGCCCGCCTGGTCGGCATCCCGGTCAACCAGCTCTCGCTGCTGCTGTGGTCGATCGTGGGCGGGCTCGCGGCCCTGACCGTGGTGCTGCGGGCGCCCACCAGCGAAGGGGTGCCGCTGACGACGGGCGCCGGCTCGACCGTGCTGCTGCCCGCGCTGGCGGCCGCGGTCATCGTCGGCATGCGCTCGATGACCGGCGCCTTCGTGGCCGGGGTCGGCATCACGGTCCTCGACCAACTGGTGCAGTGGCGCTACCTGGAGAAGCCGCCGCCCACCTCCCTCGTGCTGCTGATCGTGATCGTGGTCGCGCTGCTGCTGCAGCGCCGCTCGGAGCACCGCGCCGACGCGGCCGAGTCGTCGTGGACCGTGGTCGGGGTGGGCCACCGATTGCCCCGCGCCATCGCGGGGCTGAGCGAGGTGCGGGCGGCCAAGGTGGTCCTCGGCACCCTGGTGGCCGTGGGCGTGCTGGCCCTGCCGGTGTTCGGCTCGACCTCGCAGGTCAACTTCGGCACGCTCACGCTGGCCTACGCGCTGGTGGCGCTGTCGCTGGTGGTCCTGACCGGCTGGGGCGGCGTCGTCTCCCTGGGCCAGGTGGCGCTCATGGGCGTGGGCGGCGTGGTCACCGCCAACCTCATCGCCGACCACAACAGCGACCTGTTCGTGGCCTTCGGGCTCTCCGCCCTGGCCGGCGGGCTGGTCGCGCTGCTCCTGGGGCTGCCCGCGCTGCGGGTGTCCGGCCAGTTCCTGGCGGTCACCACGCTGGCCTTCGCAGTGGCCATGGAGCTCTACGTCCTCAACCCCGCCAACTTCCCCTCGCTGACCCCGCCGGACTTCCACCGGCCCAAGCTGTGGGGCGCGCTCGAGCTCTCCGACGAGCGCTGGCTCTACGGGCTGGCGCTGGGGGTGCTGGCCGCGGGGATCTACGTGGTGCGCAACCTGCGCGCAGCGCGGGCCGGGCGCAGCATCTCGGCCACCCGCGACAACGAGCGGGGCGCGGCCGCGGCCGGCATCAACGTCATCGAGACCCGGCTGGCCGCGTTCGTGTTCGCCGGGGTGCTGGCCGGGCTGGCCGGCACGCTGCACGCGGTGGCGCTCGGCGGCATCGGCCAGTCGACCTATCCGGCGACCACCAGCCTGCTGGTGTTCTCCATGGCCGTCATCGGCGGCGTGTCCTCCATCGCGGGCACGCTGGCGGGCGTCGCCGTGGTCCAGTGGGCGGGCTACCTGTTCCCTAAGGCCCAGCTGGCCCTGACCGGTGTCGGCCTGCTCGCCATCCTGCTGGTGATCCCGGGCGGCCTGGCCCAGGCGTTCGAGCGGGTGCGCGACCGCTGGGTCCGCCGGCTGGCGGAGCGCCACGGGCTCGAGGTCGTCGAGACCGTCGAGACGGTCGAGCAGGCCGTCGAGCCCGGGCTGCCCATGGCCATCCACCGTGACGCCGCGGGCGCCGGGCTCATGGTGGGCAGCGTGCGGCGGGAGCGCCTCGGCGCCCAGCTGCTCGACTGCGAGGGCCTGGAGGCGGCCTACGGGTCGCTGCAGGTGCTCTTCGGCGTGGACATGTCCGTCGAGCGCAACGAGCTGCTGGCCCTGCTCGGCACCAACGGCGCCGGCAAGTCCACGGTGCTCAAGTCGCTGGCCGGCCTGCTGCCGCCCAGCTCGGGCCGGGTCATGTTCGACGGGCGCGACATCACCGGCATGCCCGCCGAGGAGATCGCCCGGCTGGGGCTGTCGCTGGTCCCCGGGGGCCACGGCGTGTTCCCCACGCTCACGGTGGCCGAGAACCTCCGGCTGGCGTGCTGGATGCTGCGCCACGACCCCCGCGGCGCCGAGACCGCCCGCCGCGACGTCATGGCCATGTTCCCGGTGCTGGGCCAGCGCCAGTCTCAGCTCGCGGGGGACCTCTCGGGCGGTGAGCAGCAACAGCTGTCGCTGGCCATGGCGTTCGTCACCCGACCCAAGCTGCTCTGCATCGACGAGCTCTCGATCGGCCTGGCGCCCACGGTGGTCGATCGGTTGATCGAGAAGGTGCGCGACATCCACGCCCGCGGCACCACCGTCGTCGTGGTGGAGCAGTCGGTGAACGTGGCGCTGCTGCTGTGCCACCGCGCCCTGTTCCTGGAGAAGGGCCAGGTGCGGTTCCGGGGCCCGACCGCCGGCCTGCTCGACCGGCCCGACATCCTGCGGGCCGTGTTCATCGGCGGGGACAAGGGGCCGCGCGACGGCATCCCCGCGGCCCCCCAGTCCGGCCCGCCGCCGTGGGAGCGCGCCAGCCGGGGCGTGACGCTGGAGGCGCGGGCCGTGTCCAAGCGCTTCGGCGGCATCCGGGCGCTCGACGACGTCTACCTCACGATCCACCCGGCCACGATCGTGGGCCTCATCGGCCACAACGGCGCGGGCAAGACCACGCTGTTCGACGTGCTCACCGGTTTCCTGCGGGCCGACGGGGGCGAGATCCTGCTCAACGGCGTCGACATCACGCACTGGCCGCCCCACCGCCGCGCGATCGCCGAGGTCGGGCGCACGTTCCAGGAGGCCCTGACCTTCCCCTCGCTCACGGTCGAGGACGCCATCGCGGTGTCGCTGGAGCAGCACCTGGCCAACCGGGACCCGCTGGCGGCCGCGCTGCGCCTGCCCGCCTCGACGGCGTCGGAGGCATCGGCGGCGGAGCGGGTCTCCCAGCTCATCGAGCTGCTCGGCCTCGGTGCCTACGCCGACCGGCCCACGGGCGAGCTGTCCACCGGCACCAGCCGGATCGTCGAGCTGGCCTGCATCCTGGCCCAGGACCCCGCGGTCGTGCTGTTCGACGAGCCGTCCGCGGGCGTGGCCCAGCGCGAGACCGAGGCGCTCGGGCCGCTGCTGCGCCAGGTCCAGGCCGAGACCGGCTGCTCGATCGTCATCATCGAGCACGACATGTCGCTGCTCGCCTCGCTGTGCGACGGCTTCGTGGCCCTGGAGCAGGGCGCGGTCATCGCCGGCGGCACGCCCGCGGAGGTCCTGTCCGACCCCCGGGTCATCACGTCCTACCTGGGCACCAACGAGGACGTGGTGCACCGCTCCGGGATGCGGCGGGGCTCGTCCTACAGCGCCCGGCCCTCGGGCTGGTAGTCAGCCCTCTTCCGCGTCCTGGGGCGCGTCCTCGGGCTCGGCGGCCTCGGCTTCGCGCTCCTGCTCCTGGGTCTGCTCGGCGTCGATCTCCTCGAGCTCGTCGTCTAGGCGGGCCAGCGACGACACCTCGGTCTCGCCCTTGCGGGCCTCCAGGGCGATCGACACCAGGACGAGCGCGATGCTCAGGGCCAGCAGCGGGATCCGGTGGTCGCCGATCCAGCCGACCAGGTCGTCGATGGGGGCCTCGAAGACGTTGCCGAAGGTCCGGACCAGCCACAGCCGGAAGACGGTGCCGGCGATGTTGACGGCGAAGAAGGCCTTCAGCGGCATGCCGGCGGCCCCCGCGAACAGGCACACGTAGTTGTTGGGGGCGATGAAGATGATCGGGTACGCGGCCTTGCTGAACCAGTCCTCGATCTGGCGCAGGAACTGGCCCCAGGTGCGGGTGCGGCGCTCCATCCACGCCACCGCGGCGTCGCCGTACCACATGCCCAGCAGGAAGAAGAGCGGGTCGCTGACCAGGAGCCGGGCCAGGCCCACGGCGTAGAAGGTGACCGGGTCGACCTCGTTGGTCACCAGCACCAGGTTGCGGGTGCGCGAGTTCAGCACCATGAGCAGCACCGGGTGGGTGTCGAACAGGGTGGGCGCCAGGGCGTCGCCCACGTAGCTCATGATCACCAGGCCGATGAGCGGGATGCTCACGAGCGTCACGGCTCGGCGAGAGGGCCGGCGGCGCGCCGGCGAGGGGGATGGCCTCAGATCCTCCGCCATGACGGACAGAGCCTAGGCTGGCTGGGCAGAAGTCGTGACACAGGGGGGACCCTCGATGGACGGGCTCATGCAGGACTTTCCGCTGACGCTCCCGCATCTCCACATGCGGGCGGAGCGGTTCTTCGCCGACAAGCAGGTCGTCACGGTCACCGCGGCGGGCAAGGTGAGCGAGACCTACGGCGAGTGGGCCGAGCGCACCCGCCGGCTCGGCGGCGTGCTCGACACGCTTGGCATCAGCGAGGACGGCAGGGTCGCCACCTTCGGCTGGAACACCGCCCGCCACCTGGAGCTCTACTTCGCCGCGCCCTGCACCGGCCGGGTCCTGCACGCGCTCAACATCCGGCTGTTCCCCGAGCAGCTCGTCTACGTGGCCAACCACGCCGAGGACGAGGTCGTGTTCGTGGACAGGTCCCTGGCCGGCCTGGTCTGGCCGCTGTTCGACCAGTTCAAGACGGTGCGCCACATCGTGGTCATGGACGACGGCCGGGGCGACCTGCCCGACGCCGCGCCCGCGGGCAAGGAGGTCCACGACTACGAGGAGCTGCTGGCCGAGGCCCGGGCGGTGGCGTTCCGGGTCGACGACGAGAACCGGGCCGCGTCGATGTGTTACACGAGCGGCACCACGGGCAACCCCAAGGGCGTCGTCTACTCGCACCGCTCGACGTTCCTGCACACCTACGGCGTGCTCACCGCGGGCGGGCTCGGCCCGACCGAGGAGGACCGGGTGCTGCCGGTCGTGCCCATGTTCCACGCCAACGCCTGGGGCCTGGCCCACGCCGCGGTGGCGTGCGGCGCCGACCTGATCATGCCGGGGCCGGACCTGTCCCCGGTCGGGCTGGCGACGCTCATCGAATCGGAGCGGGTGACGGTGGCCGCGGGCGTGCCCACCATCTGGATGGGCGTGCTGCCCGAGCTCAAGGGCCGCGACACCTCCGCGCTGCGGGCCATCCCCTGTGGCGGCTCGGCCGTGCCCCGGTCCCTGTCGGAGGCCTACCGCACCCAGGTCGGCCTGCCCATCACCCAGGCCTGGGGCATGACCGAGACATCGCCGGTGGCATCCAGCGGCCACATCAAGACCACGCTGGCCGCGGAGCTCGACGACGAGGGCAAGGCCGAGCTGCGCACCACGGTGGGCCAGCCGCTGTTCGGGGTGGAGGCCCGCATCGTGGTGCCCGGCCTGCTGGAGGAGCAGCCCTGGGACGGCGAGTCGTCCGGCGAGCTCCAGGTGCGGGGCCCGTGGGTGGTGTCGAGCTACTACGACGACCCCCGCTCACCCGAGTCGTTCACCGAGGACGGCTGGCTCAAGACCGGCGACGTGGCGACGATCGACCCCCACGGCTACATCCAGCTGCGCGACCGCACCAAGGACGTGATCAAGTCGGGCGGCGAGTGGATCAGCTCGGTCGAGCTGGAGAACGAGATCATGGCCCACCCCGCGGTGGCCGAGGCCGCGGTCATCGGCCTCCCGCACCCCAAGTGGAGCGAGCGCCCGCTGGCATGCGTGGTCCTCCGCGAGGGCGAGACGGCCACCAAGGAGGACATCCTCGCCTTCCTCGACGGCCGCGTCGCCAAGTGGTGGCTCCCCGACGACGTGGCGTTCGTGTCCGAGATCCCCAAGACCTCGGTGGGCAAGTTCTCCAAGAAGGACCTGAGAGCCCAGTTCCAGGACTTCTCCTTCACCACCTGAGGTAGCTGATCAAGGAGGCTGCCGTGCACCCAAGCGTGGGGACGGGCCCGTGAGCAGCAGTTCGAAGAACAACACCGGCATGACCTGCAGCACCCAGGTCAGCGACCACTTGCCGGGCACGTCGCCTATGGGGTTCGGCATGGTGAGCGTGCCGTCGCTGCGCCAGTGGGTGATCGACAGGGACCAGTGCCACAGCACCACCACGCAGATGCTCGCCACCCGCAGGAGATCCACCACCCGGTCGCGGGTGACAGGCGTCGCGTCGACCAGGGCGCCGAGGTCCAGGCGATCGTCCGGGGGCTCCTGGTTCCCCGTCACGGCTTGACCCTCCTCTTCACCTGGTCGCGAGGACGACGGTGATCGGGTTGATCCCACAGAAAACGCTACCGGTGGCGTGCTAGCCAGGGCACCCATGAGCACCACGACCCCCGCCGGGTTCGACCTGGACCAGACCGATCGGCTTCTCACGACGACCCGCGCCGTCCGCAAGCGCCTCGACTTCGCCCGGCCGGTGGAGCGCGGGGTGGTGCTCGACTGCCTGCGGGTGGCCCTCCAGGCGCCGTCGGGCGGCAACGCCCAGCCCTGGCGCTGGCTGGTGGTCGACGACCCCGAGGTGCGCCTCGGCCTCGCCGACATCTACCGCCGCGGCTACGGGCCCTACATCGAGATGCAGAAGGAGGCCGTGCGCGCCGCCGGGGGCGACGACGAGAGCGCGATCATCCGCAGCTCCGACTACCTCGCCGAGCATCTCCACGAGGCGCCGATCCACGTCATCCCGTGCCTGCTGGGCCGGCTGCCCGAGAGCGCGTCACGGGCCGACATCGCCGGGTTCTACGGCTCGATCCTGCCGGCGACATGGAGCTTCCAGCTGGCCTTGCGCAGCCGTGGCCTCGGCTCGGCGTTCACCACCCTGCACCTGCTGCACGAGCGGGAGTCGGCCGAGCTGCTCGGCATCCCCGACACG
>DATBGF010000661.1:0-7093 GCA_036558145.1 Acidimicrobiales bacterium | reverse complement strand
GACGCGTCGTCCGGCCCGAGGGCCCGCGCCGTGCCGGTCGTCCCCCAGAGCGTGGCCGCAGCCAAGATCAGCAGCCGCGGGTCCACGCCCGCAGCTTGCCTTACTGGACGTCGACGACGGTGGGTTGCTTGCCCGGCGGGGCGATCTGGAGGTCGCCCTCGGGGGTCGGGGTGAGGACGGCGCCGGGGGCGAGACCGGCGGGCGCCGGGGTGTCGGGCAGGCGCTGGACCTGGCCGCCGGCGCCGAACAGCACCGTGCGGGCCACGCCGTCGGCGCCGAGCGCGATGTAGCGGCTGGTCCCGTCCGGCTGGGGGACGCCCACGCAGGTCGCCCCGGCCACCTCGGCCGCCGTCAGCAGGCCGGGGATGGGCTCGCACTCGATCACGCCCGAGTCCCAGTCGCCGGACGCGCCGCCGGCGGTCCCGACCGCGTCGTCCCCGGACCCGGAGGCGGAGTCGACGCCGGCCCGGGACTGGGCCGCGCCGGTGTCGCCGGACAGCAGGCCGCTCACGTCGCCCTGGGGATCGCGGCGCGGCCGGCCGATGTCGGGCGAGCGCAACTGGTCGAGGCTGTCCTGGAGCATGCGCACCTTGGGGCTGTCGGCGGGGACGCCCGAGGCGATCATGTCGTCGATCTCGGACTGGAGCTGGGCCTCGATGGTGTTCGGCGCCGTCGTGCTGCTGCGGCTGAGCGCGGAGCTGGCCGCGGCGGAGGCCGCCACGGCGCTGAGGGCGAGCGCCGCCAGCAGCACGCTGCCGCGGACCCGGGACAGGAGCCTCCGCTTGGTCTTCGGCGGTGGGGGAGCCTTGTGCTGGGGGTCGTCGTCGCTCATGTCGGTCCGATCAGGTGAACCAGCGGATGTCGGTCGTGCCTTCGAGGTCGCCCTGGGCGGTCCGCGGGTCGCTGTTGAGCCAATTGAGCATGAAGCTCTCGGCCTGGTGCGGGTTGTTGTCCGTGCCCGAGCAGCCGCCGTTCTGCCGGCACGCCTCCGCCTGGGTCATGGTCCCGAAGAAGAACATGAACGACGCCTGGTGGGTGGCGGCGAACAGGTCGATGAGCTGCCACTGGTGGGCGTTGACGCCGCTGGTGGCGTAGATCTGGGGGAAGGGCATGCCGGAGTTGTGCTGCCAGGCCAGGTGCCACATCTCCCACTGGTTCCAGCCGTTGTTGCAGGGCTGGTTGACGGCCGTCTGGGTGGGGCAGCCGTCCGCGGACGCGTTGATGTAGATGCCGGGTCGGCCGGCGGTCAGGTCGTAGCCGTGCATCCAGCTCTCGGCCTTGCCGAACTGGGACCAGGACGGCTCGAAGTCCCAGGCCCCGAAGATCTGGGCGTGGAACGGGTAGTACGTGGCCGCCCACGTGTTCATGTCGCGCACCATGTTCCCCCAGACCCGGCCGTGCGCGTAGAGCCAGTCGTCGGTCTGGTTGTCGATCCCGCTGTTGGACGTGCCGATGCCGATCAGCAGCCGGAAGTTGGGGTCCTGGCGGCAGGCGGCGTAGCCGCGGACGAACTCCTTGACCGCATGCGCGATCTGGTACACGTGCTGGTTGGGCGCACCCCACAGCGTGGCGCCGGGGATGCCGTTCACCATGGTGGGGGCGCCGAAGAAGAGCGTCAGCCGGCCCGACTTGTCCCCGTTGGCGCAGCCGAGGGCGGCAGCGTCCGCCGGTGCCGTCCGCGTCATGTAGTAGCTACGGGTCTCTTGGCTGAGCGGTTTGTGGCACGAGCCTGCGGCGCCGATGATCAGACCGCAGAGCGTGGCCGCTAGCCACTTTCTGGGGCGCATCGACCTGAAATTTTCCGCAGCGACCCCGCCAGGTCAAGCGAAGAGTGGCCAAAAACCTCGCTAAGTGGTCATTCGTGCTCGTCGACCGGGGGCAGGAAGGGCAGGGTCAGGTCCCCCAGCTTCACCAGCGTCGAGGCGATCCAGCCGCCCATCGCGCTCAGGTGGTCGTCGAGGATCGTGCCGTCGGCCAGCGTCTCCTCGTCGAGCTCGTAGCTGCCCTCGTAGGACACCTCGATGGCGAACTCGCGCTCGTTGAGGTCGGCCGAGCAGACCGTCTCGATGGTGGGGCCGGACCGCTCCAGGTGCTCGGACCCGATCGGCGCGCTCGACTCGGGCAGCACGGCCAGGACCACGCTCGGCTCCGGGGACTCGGCCAGGCGCTGGACCCGCAGCACCAGCTCGATCTCGATGCGGGGCGGGTCGTGGAACGGCTCGCCGATGTACCACGACCGGTACGCGGTCTGGGCCCAGGTGGGCCAGTCCAGCGTGAGGTCGGCCTGGACGCGGGGCGGCAGCCCCTCACCCGGCAGCCCGTAGGACGTCTCCCAGGTCACGTCGCCCAGCAAAACGTCGACCTGGAACCGCTCCTCGAACGCCTGGCGTTCCAGCAGGGCGCCCTCGAGCGAGTCCCGCAGGGCTCCGATGGCATCGGTGAAGACGTGGTCGAGCATGGCGTCGGCAGGCTATCGGTGCGCTTGCGACATGAACGCCACCGGGACCGAGATCGCGTCGCCCGCGTGCAGCGTGGCGATGCGCCGGCCCGCCTGGACCGCATCCTTGGTCGCGCCGATGCGGCCCGCCAGGTGGCCGGCGGTGGCGTCGAGGTCGGCGACGGTGAAGGCGAGGCCCCAGAGCTTCGCCGGTCCGTCGCCCTGCGGCTCGGTCGGCCCGACCAGCTCGAGGATGACCTCGCCCAGGCGGAAGAAGTGCTGGGCCCGGCCGCGGCCGGTCTCGCGCGTGCGCCGCAGGGCGATGCCCCGGGCCTCCAGCGCCGCGGTGGTGCGGTCGAGGTTCGGCGTCATCGCCACGAGATGGTCGATGGACAGCACCCCGTTGGGGTGCTCGGGCGGGTGGTCGGGAAGGGAGTCGAGGTCGCCCACGGTCGTGGGCACGCCGTCGATGTCGCCGCCGTCATCGGCCAGCGTCCAGCCGGTGACGCCCCGTCCGGCGTCGGGACCGGCCAGGTGCAGGGGCACCGTGCCCACGGGGCAGGTCCCGTCCTCGGCCACGGAGAAGCCGATGGACGCCCACGCCGCGGGCTCGTCGCCCACGGTGATCCCGACCAGCGGCGGTGCCGGTGTGCCCACGGGAGCGGACGCTAGCCCGCCGTCAGTACCACGGGCACCGGCAGCGATGGCGGGGAACGGCCTTGATGGCCGGGTCCTGGCCCCGCTGCCACAACTGGTGGTCGATCGCCGCCGGAGAGAGGCCGGTCCGGTCGGAAAGCAGCTCCACGGCGTGGACGCCGCAGGCCCGGATCTCGACCTCCTCGGGGCTGCCCGGGGCCAGCAGCGTGCCCGCCTCGATGCGGGCGGCCAGCCCGTCGTCATACGCCAGCACGCCGGCCCTGCGCAGCACGTGGGGCACGAGGTTGTCGGCGAAGGCGGTGAGCCGCTCGCCGGCGGCGAAGGCCCCGACGCCGGTGCCGCCGGTGGCCCGGGCCAGGTGGGACACGCTGATCTGGGCCCGCTTGTACAGCGGGACCTCGACGTCGCCATGGCGGGACACGTCGTGCGCCAGGGGCATCGTGGCGAGGACGTCCACCAGCGCTGCGGCCGATCCGTCCGCCGAGCGGACCAGCCCGGCCGCCGAGCCCCCGGCGCGCTCGTCCAGCAGGGCCCCCAGGTCGCGCCAGGCCCGGGCGAACAGGTCCAGCAGATCGTCGACCGGACCCGGGTGCGGCTGGTCGAACAGGCTGGCGCAGCGGGCCGCGTCCGCCCCGGCCAGCCACGCCGCGGTGGGCGGACCGTAGCGGTCCACGTGCTCGGACCAGGCGGCCGCCAGGCTGCGGGCGCCGGACAGGCCGGGCCGCTTGCGCAGGTCGGGGAACCAGCCCGAGCCGAAGTTCACCGCGTTCCAGGCCAGCACCGAGGCCGCGATCGCCTCGTCGTCGCCCGCCAGGCGCTCCTCGGGCAGCAGCGGGGGCTCGGCCGGGTCGAGCGTGGCCGCCAGGGCGTCGATCGCCTCGGCGTGCACGGTGACGTGGGTGGCCTGCGCCGCCACGGTGGCGCACGCCGAGCGGATCCGGTCGAGGACGCTCACCCGCCCGGGCCGAGCCCGATCTGGCTCCGCAGGAACCCCTGGACGTCCGCGGCCTCCTCCGCCTGCTTGGACGCCGGCTTGCCCTGGCCGTGGCCGGCCCGCGACTCGATGCGGACCAGGACCGGCCGGTCCTCGCCACAGGCGGTGGCCCACCCCAGGGCGGCCCCGAACTTGCGGGCGTGGGCGGGGTCGACGCGGCTGTCCTCCTCGCCCGTGAGCACCAGCGTGGCCGGGTAGCAGGTGCCCTCGACCAGGTGGTGGTAGGGCGAGTAGCCCCACAGCCAGGCGAACTCCTCGGGCACCTCGGGGTCGCCGTACTCGGGCGTCCACAGCTTGGCGATGAGGAAGCGGGGGAAGCGGACCATGTCGGTCAGCGGGACGGCGCACACGACCGCCCGGCACAGCTCCGGGCGCTGGGTGAGCGTGGCCGCCACCAGCAGCCCGCCGTTGCTGCCGCCCTCGATGGCGAGGCGGTCGGGAGACGTGCGCCCCTGGCCCACCAGCCAGCGGGCCGCGGCCGCGAAGTCGTCGAGCACCTGCTGGCGGTGCTCGCGCATGCCGGCCCGGTGCCAGTCCTCGCCCTCCTCCGAGCCGCCCCGGATGCAGGCGGCGGCGTAGACCCCGCCGTCGTCGGCCACCGCCACCGCCCGGGGGCTGTAGCCCGGGCTCATCGTCACCGCGAAGCCGCCGTAGCCGGTGAGCAGCGTTGGCGTCCCCGGACCGGGCTCGGTGCCCGCCCGGCGCACGGTGAACAGCGTGACCTCGACCCCGTCGGTCGAGGGGTAGCGGTCGACGGCGACCGTGTAGTCGCCGGGGACGACGGGGGAGGGCAGGTCGCTCCAGCGCACGAGCCCGTCCCCGCCCCCGACCCCGTCCTCGTGAGCCGACCAGCGCCACAGCTCCGACGGCCGCGCCCACGACGTGAAGGCGACCACCGCGGTGTCGCTGTCCCGGTCACCGGCCAGGCCGGCCAGCGATCCGGGCTCGGGAAGCGGGATCTCGACCGGCACCGCGGGCTCCGACGCCGCCAGCGCGGCCCGGGGCACCCGGGACAGGCGGGCGGTGGCCCGGCGGGTCGACGCCAGCACGAGCGACCCGGCCGTGACGGCCACGCCCTCGATCACGTCGTCGGACTCGGCCACCACGGTCCGCCAGTGCTCGGGCGTGGGCGTGGCCAGCGGGGCGGCGACGACCTGACCCCGGGGCGCGTCCAGCGTGGTGGTGCCGACCAGCAGGTCGTCGACCACCGTGAAGGACGACATGACGTCGACGCCGGTGATCACGGTGGTGCGCTCGCCGGTGCTGCGGTCGATGAGGTGGACGTCGGCCCGGGTCCAGCCCAGCGTCAGGGCCACGACCAGCCAGCGGCCGTCGCGGGACAGGTCCACCGAGGCCCAGGCCCGCTTGTCGGGGAGGTCGCCGAAGACCAGCTCGTCGTGGCCCGGGTCGTCGCCCAGCGCGTGCCACCAGACCGCGCGGTTGTACTGCGCCTCCTCCTCGCCCACGGCCGCGGGGTCGGGGTAGCGGGTGTAGGCGAAGGCCCGGCCGTCCGGGGCCCAGGCCACCGAGCAGGCCCGGGTGCGCGTGATGCGGTCGGCCAGGACCTCGCCGGTGGCGGCGTCGACGACCCCGAGCGTGCTGCGCTCGTCCCCGCCCAGCGACGTGCCGAACGCGACCAGCCGCCCGTCCGTCGAGGGCGAGTACCAGTCGAGCGCCGCGGTCGGGTCGCCGGTCAGCGCGTGGGGATCGAGCAGCGTGCGGGCCGCGGGCACCACGTCGCCGTGGACGTCGCGCACGACCAGCACCGCCTGCTCGTGGTCGCCCCAGCGGTCGACCGAGAACAGCCGCCCACCCCGGATCGACGGCGCACCGGCCCGCCCGGCGGCGTACAGGGCGCCGAAGCGCTCGACCAGCGCGGGCCGGTCGGGGCGGGCGTCGAGGACCGTCCGGGTGCGGGCGTTCTGGGCCGCCACCCACTCCCGGGTGTCGGGCGCGTCGCCGTCCTCCAGCCAGCGGTAGGGGTCGGGGACCTCGACGCCGTGGAGCACGTCCACGACGTCGTCGCGGCGGGCGGGCGGCAGCGGGGGCAGAGGGGCCAGCGGAGGGCTCAGCGGGCGTTGGGCTTCTTGCGGTGGTTGGCCTTCTTGCGGCGGGCCTTGGCCCGGCGCTTGGCCGTCTTCTTGGACATGGCCCGAGAGGCTAGCCAGCCGGGCTCAGTCGAGGATCTCCCCGAGGTCGGTGGTCCGAGGTGCCCGACTACAGCGCGGTGGTCACCGTCAAGCCTGCCTAGACCGGGCACGGCCGGCGGCGTATCCGGCAGCGCCGGCGGCCAGGAGGGTCAGCGCCACCGCCACGAGGTCGCCGGTGTGGCCGCCGCCGGTGTGCGGCAGCCCGCCGCGGCCACCGGACGAGGTCGGGCCTGCACCTGGATCGATCGAGGACGCCGAGCCAGAACCACTCGGCCGCGTCGTGCTCGGGGAGCTCGTGGTGGTCGGGGCGGTGGTGGACGTGGTCGAGGTCGTGGGCGTGGTCGTCGTCGTGGTCGTCGACGTCGTGCTGGTGGTGGTCGTCGTCGTAGTGGTCGTCGTCGTCGTGGTCGTCGTCGTGGTGGTCGTGGTCGTCGTGGTGGTCGTGGTCGTGGTGGGCGGCGCCACCGAGCAGACATCCGGCGGCGGCGGCTGGACCTCGGCGCGGACCACGTCCGTGATCGTGCCCAGCTCGGTGTCGAAGATCTGGCTGTCGGTCTGGCTGGTGTCGAAGAACACGATGGGCGCGTCCGCGCCGGCCCCGGCGACCGTGCCCTCGGTGAGGGTCTGTCCGGTGAACAGGTACTGGCCCGACCCGGCGACGAGCCCGCTGTTGGTGAAGTTCCCGCCGGTCGTGATGGCGGTGTCGGTCTGGGTGTACGAGCCGGCGCCGTTGTCGAGCAGCTGCCCGCCCGTGAGGTCGATGATGCCGGAGTTGGTCACGTCGTTGTTGTTGATCAGGCCCGTGCTGGTGAGCCGGCACGAGTTGTCGACCACACCGTTGCTCTCGACGGTCAC
>DATBGF010000660.1:0-3487 GCA_036558145.1 Acidimicrobiales bacterium | reverse complement strand
CGTGTCGTGGCGGCGGCCGTCGCTGGGGACGCCGGCCAGGTCGACGTCGAGCGGCGACCAGTCCAGCGGCATCAGCAGGCGGCCCTGCACCCGGTGCCGGCACCCGTCGACGTCGCGGGCCCACTGCCGCAGGTCGCCCCGGTGCACCCGTTGGGCCAGCCGCTCCCACGCCGCCCCGCCGGCCAGTCCGGTGATGGTCACCACCTGGTAGGACGGGCCGCTGCCGTGAGCGTGGTGCAGGAACCAGAGCAGCCGCGTCTCGTCGTCCTGCGCCAGCGCCGCCATCCAGGCCTGGTAGGCGGCCTCGAAGTCCTTCTCGCGCCGGCCCACCATGTGGTGGACCTCGTGGAGCAACAGCACCCGCACGACCCCCTCGACGTACCTGTGGCATTGACTAACACCGATGTCACCTTCTCGGCCAGCGGTCGATCGCCTGGTGCCGGCCGGGCAAGGGGCGCTGGGCGGTTCTGCGGTAACGTCGCCGGGCAGTGCGTGACGCGGCCCGTGCAGGCCGCATGGTGGGTGCTCTGTGCCGCTCGATCGTCCGTCCCCGAAGGTCGAGGTTCCCCGGCCACGTCGTGGCCTCGTCCACCGTCGCGCCCTCGTGCGCCGGCTCGTGGCGGCCGACGAGGCGGCCGTCGTGCTGATCCAGGCCCCGCCCGGGTACGGCAAGACGACCCTGATGGCCCAGTGGGCCGGCGAGATGGCGCCGCGGGCGGCATGGCTGTCACTCGACGCGGGCGACGACGATCCCGTGCTGCTGCTGCGCCACCTCGACGCCGCCATCCGCCGGGTCGAGCCGATCGAGCTCGATCTGGACCAGCTGGGCTCGCCCGGTGCCGCCCTGCTCGGCGCCCGCCGGCTGGCGGCCGCGGTCGCCGCGGGGTCCGAGCCGATCACGGTCATGTTCGACCACGTCGAGGCTGTCACCAGCGTCGAGAGCCGGGACGTCATGGCCGAGGTGGCGCTGGGGCTGTCCTCGCAGGGATCCCGCGTCGCCTTCGCGTCACGCGAGCCGGTGGGCCTGCCCACGGGGCGGTTGCGGGCCGGTGGGGGCCTGGTCGAGATCGGGGCCACCGATCTCGCCATGTCGCTCGACGAGGCGCCCGACCTGCTGCGCTGCGCCGGGGTGGACGTCGAGCGCACCGACGTCGCCGGCCTCGTCGAGCGGACCGAGGGCTGGCCGGCCGGGCTCTACCTGGCGGCCCTGGCCATGCAGGCGGCGCCGGCGAACCGGGACGTCGGCTTCACGTTCTCCGGCGACGACCGCTTCATGTCCGACTACGTCCGCTCCGAGCTGCTCGATCACCTCGAGCCGGACGAGGTCGAGTTCCTGACCAGGACCTCGATCCTCGACGCCCTGACCGGGCCGCTGTGCGACGCCACGCTGGGCACGGTCGGGTCGCAGAGCGTCCTCGAGCAGCTGGAGTCGAGGAACCTCCTGCTCGTCCCGCTCGACCACCGGCGCGAGTGGTACCGGTACCACCAGCTGTTCGGCGAGCTGCTGCGGGCCGAGCTCGACCGCCGTGAGCCGGGTCGGGC
The DNA here is from genome assembly GCA_036558145.1 of Acidimicrobiales bacterium. GTDB lineage: Bacteria > Actinomycetota > Acidimicrobiia > Acidimicrobiales > VFJN01 > ZC4RG19. The sequence continues at coordinate 1,945 of DATBGF010000660.1, read as the reverse complement.
TGCGGCCCTGCACCGCAACGCCGCGGCGTGGTGCGAGGCCAACGGACGTCCCGAGGCGGCCCTCGGCCACGCGCAGGCCGCCGGGGACGTCGACGACGTGGCCCGGCTGGTCCTCGAGCTGGCCCAACCGGCATGGGCCGCCGGCCGGGTCAGCACCGTGCGGCGCTGGATGGACTGGTTCGAGGAGCGCGGCGTGGTCTCCGACCACCCGGCCGTCGCCATCCACGGGGCGCTGATCTACGCCCTGATGGGCAGCACCGCCGACGCGGAGCGCTGGGTCGCCGAAGCCGAGGCCGCGGTGAGGACGGACACGGCGGCCGGCGACGACGCCGTCCGGACGCTGTACGCCTACCTCACGTCCCTGCTGGCCCGGGACGGGGTGGACCGGATGCGTGCGGATGCCCAGGCCGCCTGGCACGATCTCGACCCGCGCAGCCCCTACCGCGCCACCGTGCTGTTCACCGAGGGCCTCTCGTACGTGCTGGAGGACGACCCGGAGCGGGCCGATCCGATCCTCGCCGCCGCGGTCGACGCCGCGGACAGTGCCGGCGCGGCCCCGCTCACGGCGGTCGTCCTGACCGAGCGGGCGATGCTGGCCGCCGGCCGGCAGGAGTGGTCCGACGTCGAGGCCCACACCGAGCGGGCGCTGGCGATCATGACGGAGGGGCAGTTCGACGACTACTGGACCAGTGCGCTGGTCTACGCCTGGGCCGCCCGGGTCGCCCTGCGCCGGGGCGAGGTCGGGCGGGCCCGGGGCTGGCTCGACCGGGCCGTCGCCCTGCGGCCGCTGCTCACCCACGTCCTGCCGGTCGTCTCGCTGCAGGCGCTGCTCGAGCTCGCCCGCGCCTACGTGTCCCTCACCGACACCGCCGGGGCCCGGGCCGTGCTGCGCCAGGCCGGGGACATCACCCAGCGCCGCCCGCAACTGGGCGTCCTCCCCGAGCAGGCCGAGGAGCTGCGCCTCACGCTGGACACGATGGCCGGCCAGTCCATCGGGGCCTCCTCGCTCACCACGGCCGAGCTGCGGCTGCTGCCCCTGCTCCCCACGCACCTGTCGTTCCGGGAGATGGGCGAGCGGCTGTACATCTCCCGCTACACGGTGAAGACGCACGTCACGTCGATCTACCGCAAGCTGGGCGTGTCGTCGCGCACCGAGGCCATCGAGCGCATGGAGGTCCTGGGCCTGCACGGCGCCAGTTAGGCGCCCTACGGATCGTCCCGTCTGGGGGATGCAGCCCGGCGCTCTGCGGACCTGACTGGGGGCCGAAGTCCGATCATGACCTGAGGGTATGTGTGAGGCGTGAGCACGAGGATCTCCTGCGGCGGCTCGCTGTGAGCGACCCTGCGGCCCTGGAGGCGCTGCTCGGCGCGGGGCCGGCCACGGGGGAGTGCGCCCGGCTCGACGACAAGACGGCAGCGCTCGTGCGCCTCGCCGCGTTCGTGGCGCAGGGCGCATCCTCGGCGAGCTACCAGGCGGCGGTCGCCGACGCGCTGGCGGCCGGTGTGACCGACAGCGACGTGGTCGGGACGCTCCTGGCCCTGGCGCCGGTGGTCGGAACCGTGCGGGTCGAGTCGGCGATACCCGACGTGTCCCTCGCCCTCGGCCGCGATCTGGGCCTCCCGGGTGGCTCCGGGTGACTTCGCCCGACCCGCGCACGGCGGCTCTGGCCCGGCTGGCCGTCGCGGTGGCCCTGGGGGCGACGCCCGCGTCGTACCGGCGCGCGGTGGGCGAGGCCCGCGCCGCCGGCGCCAGCGACGACGACCTGGTGGGCACGCTCCACGCGGTGGCCCCGACGGTGGGCCTGACCCGCGTGGTGGCGGCCGCCCCCGGCCTGGCGCTCGCGCTCGGCTACGACGTCGACGCGGCGCTGGAGGACGCCGGCGGCGCCTGAGGAGGCGGGGCGGTGACCCGGCGGCGGTAGGCGGCGGGGGTCTCGCCGACCAC
>DATBGF010000659.1:0-36027 GCA_036558145.1 Acidimicrobiales bacterium | reverse complement strand
TGGCCACCTATGTCGATGTCTGACGAGCCGCAGTCGCCCCCCTCCCGCGAGCCGCTCGCGATGCCTCCCGTCGAACACCCCGAGGTGGTGACCGCCACCGACGGGGACGACCAGGGCGAAGCGGTCGAGCAGCCGGCCAAGGTGATGCGGATCGGCTCGATGATCAAGCTCCTCCTCGAGGAGGTGCGCCAGTCCGACCTGGACGAGCCGAGCCGCGACCGCCTGCGGGAGATCTACGAGACCTCGGTGGCCGAGCTCTCCACCGCCCTGTCGCCCGACCTGCGGGAGGAGCTCGGCCGCCTGGCGCACCCGTTCGCGGGCGAGGCCGCGCCCAGCGAGGCCGAGCTGCGGGTGGCGAAGGCCCAGCTCGTGGGCTGGTTGGAGGGCCTGTTCCACGGCATCCAGGCCACGCTGTTCGCCCAGCAGATGGCCGCCCGCCAGCAGCTCGACGAGATGCGGCGCCGGCTCCCCCCGGGGGCGCCTCCGCAGCCGAGCGAGCGGGAAGCCCGGCCCGGGACCTACCTCTGACGCACTCGGTCGCGTGTGGCCGGCCACGCGCGCTGCGTGATGCCCGGCCGCCGAGCCGTAGCGCGTAGTACACGTAACCCCACCCTGGACATAGGCTTGCGGCGATGGGGCAGGCCATGACCAACCGGCTCACCGGCCTGAGCGCAACCAATGCTCGGCTGGCGGTGACGACGGCGGCGTCGGTCGTCGTGTTCTTGGTCGCGGGCGTGCTGGCCGCGGCCGGCGTCGCCGACGGCGAGATCGTGGCCACGGTCCTGTTCCTGCCCGTGTTCGTGGTCGCCCTCTACGCCGGGCGGACCGCCGGCTTCGTGGCCGCCGCGGTGGCGCTCGCGGTGTACGTGGCGGTGCGCAAGACCGACCTCCAGGCCGCGGACACGGCCAGCGCCGTCATGCTGGCGGCGACCCGGGGCGTGGCCTACGGGGTGGCCGCCCACCTCGGCGCCCGGGCCCGTGGCCTCATCGGCAGCGCCGACGCTACGGGGGGCCCGGCCGGCGCCGGCGCCGGAGGCCGCCCGTCCCCACGGACCGCCGCCGCAGCCTGGTCGGAGCCGGCTCCGCAGTGGACCGAGCCCGCGTACGCATCCGGGCCCGACCGGGGCGCCCCCGTGCTCACCGGGGTCGGCGCCCGCAGCAACGGGGACTGGCCGGGGGAGCCCGCGGCTCCGATGACGATGTCCAACTCGGCCTGGCCACCGCCGCCGGCCGGTCCGCCGCCGGGATGGGACGACGACGCCCGCCGGACCGGCGCACCCGGCGGGAACGGTGCCTGGGCCGGCGACGGCCCGCGCGACTCGTGGGCCGGGGACGATGCGGGCGACGAGTCGTGGGAGGCGGTGCAGCAGTCCTGGCGCCGCCAGCACGGCCTACCCCCGGAGGACCCGGAAGACGATCCGGACCGCTGGCCCCCGGACCCGGCACCCCGGGCCAACGGCGACGATCACTGGCCGCCGGCGCCGTCGCGCCCCGCCGACGAGGACACCGGCCACTGGCCGCCGGCGCCGTCGCGCCCGGCGGACGAGGACATCGGCCACTGGCCGCCGGCGCCGTCGCGCCCGGCGGACGAGGACATCGGGCGATGGCAGCCCGCGCCCTTCCGCCCGGCCGACGACGACACCGGGCGCTGGTCGATCCCCGCGTCCCCGGCCGAGCCGGCGGCTCCGGCCCCCGGCTGGGGCGGTCCCGCTCCGGTCCCCGGCGGCCCGGGTTGGGGCGCCCCGCCGCCCGCCCCGGACGCGTGGCAGCCCCCGGGCAACGGCAGCAGCGCCCCGGCCTCCGACACGTGGGCCGAGCTCGCCGGCGACGCCTGGCCCGCGGCGGTCCCGCCCGAGAACGGGCGGTCCGACCACGGCCCGGCCACCGGGGAGACGTGGGCCGCGGTGTTCACGGATCCCGAGACCGGCCGCGGCCCCGCCACGGGCGAGCACCAGTGGGGCCCCGACGACTGGCCGCAGAGCCATGGCACGGCCGACGACTGGCCGCCGAGCCAGGGCGCGGCCGACGACTGGCCGCAGCAGCTGGCGGGCCCGCAGGACGAGTGGCCGCACCGGCCGCCGGGCTCGCCGCTCGAGGACCCGTGGCCGCCCGCCCCGCCGGTGTCGCCCGACGGCTGGCCGCACGAGCCGCAGGGCTCGCCGCGGGACTCCTGGCCGCCGACGGCGGCCGCGTCCCCGCGCGACTCCTGGCCGCCGACGGCGGCCGTGTCGCCCGACGACACGTGGGCGTCCCTGGCCCCTCCCGAGACCGGCTGGCCGCCGCCGGCCGCTCCGGCCGAGCCCTCCTGGTCCGCGGCGCCCGCCCCGGACGACGGCTGGTCGCCCGTGGCCGGCGGTGGTGGCTGGCCCGGCGCCCCGAGCCCGCCCTCCTCGCCCGCCCCGCCGTGGGCGGCGGGCGTGCCCGAGCCGCACGTCGAGGAGGCGCCGCCGGAGCCGCTCCCGGCCGTCGATCCCGAGACCGGCCTCTGGACCGCGCGGTTCCTGCGCGACCGCCTGTCGGCCGAGCGGGCCCGGTCCCGGCGCTCGCGCCACCCGTTCTCGCTCGTCCTGGTGCAGGTCCCGGACGCCCCGCTGGCCATGCTGCCCTACCGGCGCCAGCTCACGCTGCTGCGCGAGCTCGGCTACCAGTTCGTGGCCGGCGGCGTGGTCGACCACCTGGTGCACGTCCCGGACCAGGACCAGCACTGGTTCGCGGTCATCCTGCCGGACACCGATCGGTCCGGCGCCCAGGTGCTGGAGCGGCGCCTGCGCCTCGGCATCGGGGGCTACCTGTCGAGCCGCGGGCTGCGCCTGTCCGAGCTCCAGAGCGCCTCGCTGACCGCTCCCGACGACGATCCGGCCATGTCCGCCATCTGGGACGCCCTGATCGGCCCGGAGGACGCGGACGACCCCTCGGATCGCGCTACCCTCCTTTAATCACATCGGTGTGATTTGTCCACAGGCTGTGGACGACCGCAGGACGCACGATGGAGGGAGTTGGACCGGGTGACGGGTCGAGGAAGCTTCACCCACCTCCACGTCCACACCGAGTACTCGATGCTCGACGGGGCAGCCAGGATCGGCGAGGTCGTGGGGGCCGCGGTGGCCGACGGCCAGCCCGCGATCGGCATCACCGACCACGGGAACATGTACGGCATCCTCGACTTCTACAAGGAGTGCCGTAAGCAGGGCGTGAAGCCGATCCTCGGCACCGAGGCCTACATGGCCCACGAGTCCCGCCACGAGCGCCCCGCCCGCCGGGGCCGGGTCGACGACACCGGCGGCGACGCCGAGGGCGGCAAGAAGCTCTACTACCACCTGACGCTCCTGGCCGAGAACGGCGCCGGCTACCGCAACCTGATCCAGCTGGCGAGCCGGGCATTCCTCGAGGGCTACTACTACAAGCCCCGGGTCGACTGGGAGACGCTGGCCGACCACGCCGAGGGCCTCATCGCCACCACCGGCTGCCTGGGCGGGCACGTGCTCCAGTCGCTGCTCCAGGGGGACATGGAGGGCGCGGTGGCCAAGGCCGGGCGCCTCCAGGACATCTTCGGCCGCAACAACCTGTTCGTGGAGCTGCAGGACCACGGCCTGGCCGCGCAGCACAAGACCAACCCCCAGCTGATGGAGGTGGCCAAGCGCATCGGGGCGCCGCTGCTGGCCACCAACGACAGCCACTACGTCCACCGCCACGACGCCGTGGCCCAGGACGCCCTGCTGTGCGTGCAGACCGGGTCGCTCATGAGCGACCCCAACCGCTTCAAGTTCGAGGGCGACGAGCACTACCTGAAGACCGCGGCCGAGATGCGCACGCTGTTCGACGAGGTGCCCGAGTCGTGCGACAACACGCTGTGGATCGCCGAGCGGGCCGACGTCGAGATCGACTTCGGCAAGCCCCAGCTGCCGGCGTTCCCGCTCCCGCCCGGCTTCGAGTCCGACACGGACTACCTGCGCCACCTCACCTTCGAAGGCGCCCGCGAGCGCTGGGGCGAGCAGATGCCCGACGAGGTGGTCGACCGGCTCGCCTACGAGCTGAAGGTCATCGAGGACATGGGCTTCAGCTCCTACTTCCTGATCGTGTGGGACCTGATCGCCCACGCCCGCCGGTCCGACATCCGGGTGGGCCCGGGCCGGGGGAGCGCGGCGGGCTGCGCGGTGGCCTACTGCCTGCGCATCACCGACCTCGACCCGATCCGCTACGACCTGCTGTTCGAGCGCTTCCTCAACCCGTCACGCATCTCCATGCCCGACATCGACATGGACTTCGACTCCCGTTACCGGGACGAGATGATCCGCTACGCGGCCGAGCGCTACGGCCGTGACCACGGGGCCCAGACCGTGACGTTCTCGACCATCAAGGCCCGGGCCGCGGTGCGCGACGCCGCCCGGGTGCTGGGCCACCCCTACAGCGTGGGGGACCGGGTGGCCAAGGCCATGCCCCCGCTGATCATGGGCCGGGACACGCCGCTGTACGCCTGCATGGAGCCGCACCCGAAGTACGAGGACGGCTACAAGATGGCGGGCGAGCTGCGGGAGATGTACGACGCGGACCCCGACACCCGCCAGGTCATCGACGTGGCCAAGGGGCTGGAGGGCCTGCGCCGCCAGGACGGCATCCACGCCGCCGCGGTGGTCATCACCCGCGAGCCGCTGACCGAGTACCTGCCGATCCAGCGCAAGCCGGAGAACGGCGCTGCGCCCGAGGACGCCCCGGTCGTCACCCAGTACGAGATGCACGGGGTGGAAGAGCTCGGCCTGCTCAAGATGGACTTCCTGGGGCTGCGCAACCTCGACGTCATCAGCGACACGCTCGAGGTGATCCGCGAGACCCGGGGCGTCGAGCTCGACATCGACAACGTCCCCCTGGACGACGACAAGACCTACGAGCTGCTGGCCCGGGGCGACAGCATCGGCGTGTTCCAACTCGAGGGCGGCCCCATGCGCGCCCTGATCCGCTCGCTGGCCCCCACCTGCTTCGAGGACGTGGCCGCCCTGGTCGCCCTGTACCGGCCGGGCCCGATGGCGGCCAACATGCACAACGACTACGCCGACCGCAAGAACGGCCGCAAGCCGGTGGCGTACCTCCACCCCGACGCCGAGGAGATCCTCGGCGACACCTGGGGCCTCATGATCTACCAAGAGGGCGTCATGAGGATCGCCCAGCGCTTCGCCGGCTACAGCCTGGCCGAGGCCGACAACCTCCGGAAGGCCTGCGGGAAGAAGGACCGGGCGCTCATCGCCAAGGAGCGCGAGAAGTTCATCGCCGGGTGCGAGGCGCACGGCTACGGCGGGGAGCTCGGCAAGCAGTGGTTCGACATCATCGAGCCGTTCGCCGACTACGCGTTCAACAAGTCGCACTCGTTCGGGTACGGGTTCGTCGCCTACCAGACGGCGTTCCTGAAGGCGAACTACCCGGCCGAGTACCTGGCGGCCCTGCTGACCAGCGTGAAGTCCAGCCTGGAGAAGGCGGCGGTGTACCTGGCCGAGTGCCGGTCGATGGGCATCGCCGTCGAGGTGCCGGACATCAACCGGTCGGCGTCGGACTTCACGCCGGCGCAGGACGGCGAGGGCCTGCGCATCGTCTTCGGGCTGTCCGCCGTGCGCAACGTGGGGGAGGGCCTGGTCGCCCACATCGTGGCCGAGCGGGAGAGCGGCGGGCCGTACAGCGACTTCTACGACTTCTGCCAGCGGGTCGACACCCAGGTGCTCAACAAGAGGACCGTCGAGTCATTGATCAAGGCCGGGGCGTTCGACGACGTCGGGCATCCCCGCAAGGGGCTGCTGGCGGTGTTCGAGCAGATCGTCGACCACACGCTGGCCCGCCGGCGCGAGCGCGACATGGGGATCATGACCCTGTTCGGCGACGCCGGCGACGATCCCGGGGCCGGTGACTTCGAGCGCACCGCCATCCCCGACATCGAGTTCTCCAAGCGGGACCGGCTGGCGTTCGAGAAGGAGATGCTCGGGCTCTACGTCAGCGACCACCCGCTGCTCGGGGCCGAGGCCGCGCTGGCCCGGCGCTGCGACATCGCCATCGCCGACCTGGCCGACGCCGAGGAGGGGGCGCTCAAGTCGGTGGGCGGGGTGGTCACCGGGCTGCAGAAGAAGTGGACCCGCAAGGGCGACCTCATGGCCGTGTTCACGCTGGAGGACCTGGGCTCGGCCGTCGAGGTCATGGTCTTCCCCCGCACGATGACCGAGCACGGCCACAAGCTGGAGGACGACGCGGTCGTGGTGGTCAAGTCCCGGGTCGACACCCGGGACGACGCCCCCAAGCTGATCGCCCAGGCCGTCGACGTGATCGAGGTGGCCGACCAGGCCATCGCCGAGCCGCTGCGGGTGCGCGTGCCGCCGACGCTGCTTTCGGAGTCCACCGTGGGGCGCCTCAAGGACGTCCTCGCCGATCATCCGGGCGATGCGCCTGTGTTGCTCCACCTCGGTGAGCGGCAGATCGTTCGCCTGCCCGAACGCTGGAACGTCGACACCTCGAATGGCCTGCTAGGGAGGCTGCGGGAAGCACTTGGACCGGGCGCGATCCTGTAGCGCAATGCGCGCGCCGCGCGCGTGTTCGGCTACCCGAGTTGCACGACGTGTGCGATTTGACTGGACTGGTAGCTCATTCGTCGGCGCAGAACGGGGGCAGCACAGGAGATGTCGGTAGCTGTAGACACCAAGGACTGCACGGCGCTGAGTGACGCAGAGCTGGTCGAGATGGCCGACCTGTGTGCCGAAGGTCCCCACGGCCATGAGGTCGGCATGCTGAACAAGCAGGCCGAGGCGTGGGTCCTCGTCACGCAGGCCCGGGAAGAGGGCCGTCTCAAGGGCTTCGCGTTCTGCACCCTCGAACGGATCGGTGGCACCCCCTGCGTGCTCATCGGTCTCGCCTCCGTGCGGCGCACCTCCAAGCGCGACACGGTCCTGCGCGGTCTCTTCACCGACCTCCTGCGCCGGGCCGTCCTCGCCTTCCCCGACGAGGACGTGCTCGTAGGCGCCCGCTTCAGCCAACCCGGCGGCTTCGACGCCTTCCGCACCCTCAACGACGTTGTCCCCCGGGCCGGCCATCGCGCCTCCGGCGAGGAGCGCGCCTGGGGCGGCCGCCTGGCCAAGCGCTACGGCATCGAGGCCAGCGCCTACGATCAGCGGGCCTTCCTCGCCCGCGGCGACGGTGGCGGCCACGCCCCCGTGCTCGACCACGAGACGCTGCACCCGGAGGGGATCGAGGACGAGGTGACCGCCCGCTTCGACGACCTCCACGCCGCCAAGGGCGACAGCCTGGTGGCGTTCGGCTGGGCCATGGAGGAGGAGCTGCGCAAGCTCGCCTGACCGGGATCCGCTCCCGGTGGAGCTGAGCAAGGCGGTCCGCCGGCGCCGCATGGTGCGGTCGTTCTCGCCGCGCCCCGTCGACCCCGAGGTCCTCGACACCCTGCTCGATCTCGCTCGGCGCGCCCCCAGCGCAGGCAACACCCGCGCCACGGCGTTCGTCGTCCTGGAGGGCGACGAGACAGCCCGTCTGTGGGACGCCACGCTGCCGGCCGAGCGGCGGGCGACCTTCCGCTGGCCGGGACTGCTGGACGCACCGGTGGTGATCGTGCCGCTGGTCGAGCCCGCCGCCTACCCCCGCCGTTACGCGGAGGACGACAAGAGCGCCACCGGGCTGGGCGCCGGGCCCGATGCCTGGCCCGTGCCCTACTGGTGGGTCGACGGCGGCATGGCGGTCCAGACCCTGCTGCTGGGGGCGACCGACGCCGGGCTGGGCGCCCTGTTCTACGGGCTGTTCGAGCACGAGCAGGCGGCCCTCGCCGCCCTCGGGGTTCCCGACGGCTGGCGGGCGCTGGGCGCGGTTGCCCTGGGCCACCCGGCCGACGACCCCGGCCCACCCGGCCGCTCCGCCGGCCGCCCCGCCCCTCCCGCCGCAACCCGGATCCACCGCGGCGGCTGGCAGCAGTCCTGACACCGTCCGCCAGCGGACCTGACACAGCGTCAGATAGCTTGCCGGGCGTGGAGATCGAGACCGCCATCGACCTCGCCGCCACCACCAACCGGCGTGTCGTGCTGCGCAGCCGGCCGGTGGGGCTGCTCACGCAGGACGACGTCTCCCTGGAGGACGGCGTCGCGCTGCCGGACCTGGCCGACGGCGAGGCGCTGATCGAGGTCGACTGGATCGGCATCGACGCCACCGTGCGGACCTGGCTGTCCCAGGCCGAGGGGTACCTGCCCGCGGTCGAGGTGGGCGAGGTGGTGCGGGCCAGCGGGATCGGCCGGGTGGTCGCCACCCGGTGCGCCACGCTGCCGCTCGGCCACTTCGTCTACGGCCTGCCGGGCTGGCAGCGCTACGGGGTCGTGCGGGACGACCCGCTGAACACCGACCTGGGGCCCGAGGTCGACGCGCCCGCACTGCTGTCCGTGTACGGCGCCACCGGGCTCACCGCCTACGTCGGGATCGTCGACGTGGGCCGGGTCACCGAAGGCGAGACCGTCGTGGTGTCGGCCGCCGCCGGGGCGACCGGGTCGCTGGCTGCGCAGATCGCCAAGCTCCACGGGGCCCGGGTGATCGGCATCACCGGCCGGGAGGACAAGGCCCGCTGGCTGCTCGACGAGCTCGGCCTCGACGGGGCCATCGACCACCGCCGGGACGACGTGCGGGCCAAGCTCAAGGAACTGTGCCCCGACCGGGTCGACGTCTACTTCGACAACGTGGGCGGCCCGATCCTCGACGCCGTGCTCGACCGGCTGGCCATGCACGCCCGCGTGGTGCTGTGCGGCTCGATCGCCATCTACAACGAGACCCGGCGCCCGCCGGGGCCGGCCAACTACTTCCAGCTGATCAACCGCCGGGCCCGCATGGAGGGGTTCCTGTCCCTCGACCACTGGGACCGCTTCGGTGAGATCTCGGCCCGCCTGGGGGAGTGGATGGCCGAGGGCAAGCTGCGCTATCGCACCGAGGTCTACGAGGGACTGGAGTCGGCGGTCGACGCCCTCAACGCGCTGTTCACCGGCGCCAACACCGGCAAGACGGTCATCCGGGTATAGCCGGCCGCCCGTCCAGGGCGGAGACAGACGGGCGGCCGGCGGGTCCCGGCTCAGCCGGCTGGCCCCGCCGCGGGCTGGCCGGCGCCGGGAAACGTCGCCTCCGGCGTGCTGCCCACCTCGTTGTCGAGGTTGTGGGTCAGCGCCAGGGCGGTCAGTGGTCCGATGACGAGAGCGATGGTGAGGGCCGCTGCCGCCAGCAGCGTCCACCAGCCGCTGGGGCCGAGCCGGATCAGGGGGCTCTCCGGCTCGACCTCCGCCGCTCCACGCCAGGTGGGCTCCATGCCCGTATAGATGTCCGGCAACGCCGTTTGGTTCCCGGCATTTCGTTTCACGACCCAACTGACGCGCCAGCTGGCCGCTGCGTTTACGGATTCCCGGAGGAATTTGCCCCGTCAGCGAGCTGAGTGGCGAGGACGCCCGCCTCCGTGGCCGGCAGGCGGCAGGCGTAGCCGCGGCACACGTAGGCGCGGCCGTCGTCGCGGCCCTCCCACAGCGGCGAGTCGAAGCGCTCGCCCCACGCCAGCACCGCCTGGGGCAGGTAGCGCTGCTGCGCCACCGCCACGAGGTCGGGGCGCTCGCCTGCCACCACCACCTCGTCGATCCCGTGGACCGACAGCGCCACCGCCGCCAGCAGGTGCCCGAAGGCGGTCGGGTGGCGGGCGGCCAGGGGACCGGCCAGGCGCAGGATCTGCTCGGCGTGATGGCGGTAGCGGTCCTCGCCGCTCAGGGCGGCCAGCCGCAGCAGGCCCACGGCGGCCAGGCTGTTGGCGCTGGGCGTGGCGTTGTCCATCAGGTCCTTGTTGCGGGTCACCAGGTTCTCGGCGTCGCTGCCGGTGGTGAACACCCCGCCCCGCCCCGGGTCCCAGAACAGATCGACCAGCGCGTCGGCGGTGCTGCGGGCCTCGGCGACCCAGCGGGCCTCGCCGGTGGCCTCGCCCACCCGGACGAACGCGTCGACGAGGGCGGCGTGGTCGGCGGCGTAGGCCAGGTGGCGGGCGCCGCCGCCGGCCTGCCACGAGCGCAGCCAGCGGCCGTCGTCCCGGCGCAGCTCCCGCACGAGGAACTCGGCGTTGGCCCGGGCGGCGGCGAGCCAGTCCTCCCGCCCGGTGGCGGCCGCGGCCTCGGCCAGGGCCGCCAGCATCAGCGCGTTCCACTCGGTGAGCACCTTGTCGTCCAGGCCGGGGCGGACCCGCTCGGCGCGGGCCGCCAGCAGCCGGGCCCGGGCCTCCTCGATGCGGGGCGGGCGGGCCAGGTCGCCGGGATGGGCCAGGCGGTTGAGGATGGTGGCGCCCTCGAAGTTCCCGCCCGGGCTCACGCCGAAGAACGCCATGACCTCGTCGGCCCGGTCGTGGTCGCCGCCGAGCGCCGCGACCACCTGGTCGGGCGTCCACACGTAGAACTTGCCCTCGACGCCCTCGCTGTCGGCGTCCTCGGCGGAGTAGAAGCCGCCGGAGGGATCGCGCAGCTGGTCGAGCACGTAGCCGACGGTCTCGTCCAGCACCTGGCGGTAGCGGTCGAGGCCGGTCACCTGCCAGGCGTGCAGGTACACCCGCACCAGCAGCGCCTGGTCGTAGAGCATCTTCTCGAAGTGGGGCACCAGCCAGCGGTCGTCGACCGAGTAGCGGGCGAAGCCGCCGCCCAGGTGGTCGTAGATGCCGCCCGAGGCCATGGCGTCGAGCGAGGTCTCCACCATGGCCCGGGTCACGGCCGAGCCGGTGCGGGCCAGCGAGCGCACCAGCAGGTCCAGGCTCATGGCCTGGGGGAACTTGGGGGCACCGCCGAAGCCGCCCCGCATGTCGTCGTGCTGCTGGCGGAGCTGGCCGTACGCCGCGTCGAGCACCTCGACGCCGGGCAGGTCGTCGGCCGGGTCGATGCCGGCGGTGCGGCCGAGCGCCGCGGTGAGCTCGCCGGCCTGGGTGTCGATGTCCTCGCGCCGGGTGCGCCACAGCTCGTCGATGCGCCGGCACAGGTCGGGGAAGCCGATCATCCCGCCCCGGGACTCCTTGGGGAAGTACGTGCCCCCGAAGAACGGGCGGCCGTCGGGGGTGAGGAACACCGTCATGGGCCAGCCCCCGCTGCCGGTCAGGGCCTGCACCGCCTCCATGTAGATCTCGTCGACGTCGGGGCGCTCCTCCCGGTCGACCTTGATGTTCACGAAGAGGTCGTTCATGAGCGCGGCCACCTCGGCGTCCTCGAACGACTCGTGCGCCATGACGTGGCACCAGTGGCAGGCCGAGTAGCCCACCGACAGGAGGATGGGCCGGTCGGACTCCCGGGCCGCGGCGAAGGCCTCGTCGCCCCAGGCGTACCAGTCGACCGGGTTGTCCGCGTGCTGACGCAGGTACGGGCTGGTCTCGGCGGCCAGGCGGTTCATGGCGTCCAAGCTACGGGCGCTAGCTTGCCGGTCCATGCAGATCACGCTGGACGGCAAGGTTGCGCTGGTCACGGGGGCGAGCCGGGGGATCGGCAAGGCCATCGCCGCGGCGTACGCGGGGGCGGGGGCGTCGGTGATGCTGTCGTCCCGCAAGCAGGACGCGCTGGAGGCGGCAGCGGAGGAGATCGGCGGCGACACCGCGGTGTTCGCGGCCAACGCCGGCGAGCCGGACCAGATCGCCGGCTGCGTGGCCGCCACCATGGACCGGTTCGGTGCGGTCGACATCCTCGTGAACAACGCCGCCACCAACCCCTACATGGGCCGCCCGATCGACATCGACCTGCCCCGCTTCGACAAGACCTGGCAGGTCAACTTCCGGGGTCCCGTGGTGTGGTGCCAGGAGGCGTGGAAGGCGTCGATGGCCGAGCGGGGCGGGGTGGTCCTCAACGTGTCCAGCGTGGGCGGCATGTCCGTCGAGCCCGCCATCGGCCACTACAACGTGACCAAGGCCGCGCTGATCCACCTGACCCGCACGCTGGCTGCCGACCTGGCGCCCAAGGTGCGGGTCAACGCCGTGGCCCCGGGGCTGGTGAAGACCGACATGGCCCGGGCGCTGTGGGAGCCGGCCGAGGAGGCCATCGCCGCCCGCATGCCGCTGCGCCGCCTGGGCGAGCCCACCGACATCGCCAACGCCGCGCTGTTCCTCGCCAGCGACCTGGCGTCGTGGATCACCGGCCACACCCTCGTGGTCGACGGGGGCGCCCTGCTGGGAGCGGCGCTGGGCTGAAGGCGTTGGGCCGGCCCGCGGGCCGCGTGCCAACCTTGCGCATGGCCGATGCTCCTGCCGCCGTCCCGCGCCCGGACCAGGCCTGGCAGGACTGGGTGGCGGGGGCCCGTCCCCGCACGCTGCCGGCGGCCGTGGTCCCGGTGCTCGTGGGCACCGCGTGCGCCACCGGGCGGGTCGACATCATCGCCTGGCGGGCCGTGGCGGCCGGGATCGTCGCGCTCGCCCTCCAGGTGGGCACCAACTACGCCAACGACTACAGCGACGGCGTGCGGGGCACCGACAGCGGCGAGCGCCGGGTCGGTCCCGTGCGGCTCGTGGGCTCGGGGCTGCGGTCGCCCGGCGCGGTCAAGCGGGCCGCGCTCATCGCCTTCGGGGTCGCGGGGGTGGCGGGCCTGGCCCTGGCCGTGGCGGTGGGCCCCGAGCTGCTGGTGGTGGGGGCGGCGGCCATCGCGGCGGGCTGGTTCTACACCGGGGGCAAGCACCCCTACGGCTACCTGGGCCTGGGCGAGCTCTTCGTGTTCGTGTTCTTCGGCGTGGTGGCCACCGTCGGGTCCCAGTACGTGCAGCAGGAGTCGGTGGCGCTGCTGGCGGTGACGGCCAGCATCCCCGTCGGGTTCCTGGCCACCGCCCTGCTGGTGGTCAACAACCTGCGGGACATCCCGGGCGACACCGCCTCGGGCAAGCGCACGCTGGCGGTCCGGCTGGGCGACCGGGGCACCCGCGTGATGTACGTGACCCTGCTGGTGGGGGCGGTCGTGATGATCCCGCTGATCGCCGGCCTCGGGAACCGGCCGGCGGCCATCGCCGCGCTGGCCGCGGTGCCGCTGGCCCGCAAGCCGGTCATCGAGGTGCTGAGCGGCGCCCGGGGCGGGGCGCTCATCCCGGTGCTGGGCGCCACCGGGCAGATCCAGCTGATCTTCGGGACGCTGCTGGCCGCCGGGCTCTGGATCTCAGCCCCGTAGCTCCTCCACCAGGGCGTCGACCTCGTCGGGCGTCGTCACGATGCTGGGGCCGGCGCGCACGTGCTCGGTCGCGTAGGGCGTGACGCTGGTGGCGAACCCGGCCCCGGCCAGGCGCCCGACCACGTCGGCGGGGGCGGTGCCGGCCACGTCGAAGCAGACGATGCCGGCCGAGAGGTCGTCGCCCGGCGGGGTCACGACCGTGACACCCGGAACCTCGGCCAGGCCCTCCTTGAGCCGGGCCGCCTGGGCGTGGGTCCGCTCGGCCACGCGGTCCTTGCCCACGTCCTGGTGGAAGCGGAAGGCCTCGGCCAGCGCCCAGCGGTGCTCGAAGCTGTGGTAGCCGCCGGGCGTGAACCGGGGCCCGTTGGTGGGCTCCGGCGGCAGGCCGTTGCGCCACTCGCCGAACCCGGACGCCTCGAAGGGCGGGATGGTGGGCGCGATCTCCGCCCATGCCTGGGGGCGGGCCCAGACGATGCCCGTGCCCCGCGGCCCGAACAGCCACTTGTGGGTGCCCGCCACCAGCACGTCGCAGCCGAGGTCGGCGACGGTGACGTCCTCGACGCCGAGGCCGTGCACTGCGTCCACGCACAGCAGCGGCCCGTCCCCCAGCGCGCCGGCCATCTCGGGGATCGGGAGGCGCACCCCGGTGCCCGAGTGCACCCAGGTCACGGCCACGACCCGGGTGGCCGGCGTGACGCCGGCGACCAGCCGGGAGACGATCTCGTCCACCGAGGCCGAGGCCGGGTCGTCGTAGAGCCGCACGCGGCGGACCGTGACGCCGTCGCGGCGGGCCCGCAGCGCCAGGGCCTGGTGGGTGGAGTAGAAGTCGTGCTCGGTGGTGAGGACCTCCTCGCCGGGGGCGAGGCGCACACCGCCGTAGAGCAGGCCGAGGCCCTGGGTCGTGCTGTCGGTGAGGGCGATGTCGTCCGGTGCGGCCCCGAGGTAGTCGGCCGCGGCCTCGCGCACGGCGGTGTCGGCGTCCGCCTCGGTGGCGCCGAGGTAGCCGTGGGTGTCGGCGTCGAGGCCGGCCCGGTGGCGCTCGATGGCCTCGGCCACCGGGCGGGGATGGGCGGCCAGCACGAAGGCGGCGAACTGGGCGGTGTCCCGGTCCAGCGGGAACTGATCCCGCACCGAGTCCCAATCCGATGGATCGAACGCCGCCGCCCGCGGGGCGGCCTCCCGGTCCCCGTCCCCGTCGCCGCCCGAGCAGGCCCCCAGCGCGGCCAGCCCTCCGACCGCCGAGGCTCGGCCGAGGAACGCTCGGCGGGACAGCTCAGCCATGCCCGGCAGTGTCGCCTACGGCCAGGAGGCCAGCCACCGCAGCAGCGCGCCGGTGAACCGCGCCGGCTGCTCCAGGTGGACGCTGTGGCCCGCGTCCGGGATCGTGCTGACCTCGGTCCCGACGCCGATGGCCGCGCTCGTGCGGAAGGCGAGGTCGGTGTAGCGGGCGTCGTCCTGGCCCGCCACCAGCAGCACGGGCACGTCGATCGTGTCGAGCCGGTCCCAGAGCGGTTCCTGGGACCCGGTGCCGGCCCGCTCCAGGCTGGTGGCGAGGCCCTCGGCCGTGTTGCGGCGGCGCTCCTCCTCGAAGCGGGCCTCGGCGGGCAGCCCGGCGAACAGCGGCAGGTCGAGCCAGTAGCGGATGAAGGCGTCCACGCCCTCGTCCCGGATGCGCTGCGCCAGGGCGTGGTCCGCCTCGCGGCGGGACGCCCGCTCGCCGTCGTCCTCGATTCCGGGCGTGCCGCCCACCACCACGAGCCGCTGCACCACGTCGGGCCGGTCCACCGCCAGCTGCAGGGCCATGCGACCGCCCATCGAGTAGCCGACGTAGGCCGCAGGGCCCACGGTCTCGGCGATGAGCCCGGCCGTGGTGGGCAGGTCGAAGCCCTCGCCGCCGGTGTCGCCGTGGCCGGGCGCGTCGAGCCGGATGACCTCGTAGTGAGGGGCGAGGGCGGCCGTCAGGGCCCCCCAGCAGCGGGCGGTCTGGCCGAAGCCGTGGAGCAGGACCACCGGGGGTCCGTCGCCGTCGCGTTCGCTGTGAAGCCGCACGGCGAGGGATTCTTGTCGCGCCATGGATGCGACGCCCTCCGACCTGCAGGCGACCTTCACGGCCACGCTCGTGGACGAGTGGGTCCGCGACGGCCTCACCGACGCGGTGGTGTGCCCCGGCTCGCGCTCGACCCCGCTGGCCCTGGCCCTGGCCGGACACCCCGGCGTGCGGCTGCACGTGCAGCACGACGAGCGCTCGGCCGGGTTCCTGGCCCTGGGGCTGGGACTGGCCACCGGGCGGCCGGCCGTGGTCCTGACCACCAGCGGCACCGCCGCCGCCGAGCTGCACCCCGCCGTCGTGGAGGCGGACCTGGCCGGCGTGCCGCTGCTGGCCTGCACGGCCGACCGGCCCCCGGAGCTGCGGGACGTGGGCGCGCCGCAGGCCATCGACCAGATCCACCTCTACGGCCGCTCGGTGCGCTGGTTCGGCGACCCCGGGGTCCCCGACGCGTCCGGAGCCGATCGCTGGCGCCCGCTGGCGGCCCGGGCCTACGCCGCGGCGGTGGGACCGCCCGCCGGCCCGGTCCAGCTGAACCTGCCGTTCCGGGAGCCGCTGGTGGGCACGCCCGGCCCCCTGCCCCCGGCCCGCGACGGCGGCGCCTGGGCCCGCCGGCCCGGCCAGATCGCGACCGCGGCCGGAGTCGAGCTGCCGGCCTCCACGCAGCGGGTCCTGGTGGTGGCAGGCGCCGTCCCCGGCCTGGACGGCGGACTGGTCCACGCCGCAGCCGCGGCCCGGGGTTGGCCGGTCGTGGCCGAGCCCCGCTCGGCGGCCTGGATCCCGGCCGGCACCGCCGTGAGCCACCTCGACGCCATCCTGCGCTCGCCGCGCGCCGCCGCGACGCTGAGGCCCGACGTGATCGTGCGCCTGGGGGCGCCGGGCTCGTCCCGGGTGGTGAACGAGTGGCTGGCCGCGTCGGGGGCACCCGAGATCGTGCTCGGCGCGCCGGCCTGGTCCGACCCGGCGGGCACGGCCGCGCTGCTGTCCGCCGACGACCCGACCCCCTTCCTGGAGGCCGCGTGCCGGGCGGCGGGCGAGCCGGGCAACGAAGGCTGGCTCGACGCCTGGCAGGCCGCCTCGACCGCGGCGGCCAAGGCCCTGGCGGACGAGCTCGACGGCGAGGCGAGCGCCACCGAGCCCGGGGTGGCCCGGGCCGTCGCCGCGGCGCTGCCGGACGGCGCCCGGCTGGTGATCTCGTCGTCGATGCCGATCCGGGACGTGGAGCGCTACGCCGCCCCCCGGTCCGGCCTCACCACCCTCGCCAACCGGGGCGCGAACGGGATCGACGGCGTCGTGTCCACCGCCCTGGGCGTGGCGCTGGGGTCGGCGGCCCCGACCGCCCTGCTGGTGGGCGACATCGCGCTGCTCCACGACAGCAACGGGCTGCTGGGGGCGGCGGCCCGGAATGCCGACCTGATGTGCGTGGTCGTGGACAACGACGGGGGTGGCATCTTCTCGTTCCTGCCCCAGGCCACCGCGCTGCCACAGGAGCGCTTCGAGATGCTGTTCGGCACGCCCCACGGCATCGACCTGGTGGCGCTGGCGTCCGCCTACGGCGTGGACGCCCGCCGGCTGCCACCCGGCGAGGACGTCGCCACCGCCGTGAGCCGCGCGGTCGCTGACGGCGGCGTGCGGGTCCTCGTGGTGCCCACCGACCGGGCCGCCAACGTGGCCGTCCACCGCCGCCTCGACGAGGCCATGGCGGCCGCGGTCGAGGCCGCGCTCGGGACCTAGGGCCGGACCAGGGCGTTCAGCAGGGCGCCCAGCTTGGCCCGGGTCTCGGCCAGCTCGGTGGGCGGGTCGGAGTCGGGCACGATGCCGTTGCCGGCGAAGACGCGCGCCCGGTCGCCCGAGATCTCGGCGCAGCGCACGGACACCGCCCAGGTGCCGTTGCCGGCCGCGTCCACCCAGCCGCAGGTGCCCGCGTAGCGGCCCCGGTCGATGCCCTCGTGCTCGCCGATCCAGCGGACCGCGTCCTCCCGGGGCCAGCCGGCCACGGCCGGGGTGGGGTGCAGCGCCGCCACCAGCTCCAGCACCGAGGGCGTCGGGCGGGACAGGCGGCCCTCCACCAGCGTGGCCAGGTGCTGCACGTTGGCCACGGCCACCACCGAGGGCTCCGCCTCGTAGTCGACGTAGGAGCACCAGCCGAGGAGCGTGTCGTGGACCATGTCGATCGTGACCTGGTGCTCCTGGCGGTCCTTGGTGGAGGCGAGCAGGGAGGCCGCGAGGCGCTGGTCGGTGGCCGGGTCGCCGCCGCGAGGGGCGGTGCCGGCCATCGGGTGGGAGCGGACGACGTCGCCGGTGACCGAGACGAGGAGCTCGGGGCTGGCGGCCAGGAAGTTCCCGATCCCGACGATGTGGCAGCCGGGGTAGGCAGTCCTCAATCGCTCCAGCACGGCCTGGCGGTCGATCGGGTGGTCGGTCGTGACGTCGATCTGGCGCGCCAGGACGACCTTGTCGAACGCGCCGCCGGTCATGACCTTCGTGGCGCGCTCCACCAGGTCGCACCACGTTTCGGGAGGGACCTGCGAGGTCACCGTGTAGCGGGTTGGTTGGGGACCGGCATGACGCGGCCCGACCAGGGCGACCTCGCCGGGGCCTCGGTCGCGGGCCTCGTCGGGCATCACCTGGGTGATCCAGCGGGTCCCGTCTTCGGCGCGGCCCACGATCACCTCGGGGACGACCAACGTGGTGGCGGAGCCGGGGACGAAGGGCAGGGCGCCGAACGCGACCGCGCCGGTCCCGGGCACGCGCACCTCGTCGTCCGACTCGATCGCGGCCAGTGCCGCCGCGACGGCGCGGGCGGCGGCGGGCGGGTCGCCGGCCGGCCAGTCCAGCGCCAGGGCCTCGCCGCGGCCGGCGAGGCCGGAGCGGCCCTTCTCGAACACGAAGCCGTCGGCGCCCGCGAAGGCGACCAGGTCGACGTCGGCGTCCAGCCGGCGGGTGCGGGCCACCAGGGTGCCGGAGCCGGTCATGGGGTGCGGGTCCCGGTGATCAGCTGGGCGATGCCGCCTGAGAGCAGGCGGCGGTCGACATCGGAGAAGCCCGCGGCCGTGATCTGGGCCAGCATGTCCTCCGGCGGGGGGAGGTAGGCCACCGAGCGGGGCAGGTAGCGGTAGGCGGCGGGGTCCGACAGCAGGCCGCCGATCCAGGGCACCACCTTGCCGAAGTAGACGCCGTGGCCCCAGCGCAGGATCGGGTTGGGCGGGGTCGCCACCTCCAGCAGGGCGATGCGGCCCCCGGGTCGCACGACGCGGGCCAGCTCGTCCCACAGGGGGTCCAGGTCCACCAGGTTGCGCAGGGCGAAGCCGCAGGTGACCCCGTCGATGGCGCCGTCCCGCACCGGCAGCCGCAGCGCGTCGCCCTGGACCAGCGGGGCCGCGGTGCGGGCCGCGGCCAGCATGCCGAACGACAGGTCGACGCCCCGTGGCATGAGCCCGGACGCCTGCAGCTCCCGGCACAGGTCGCCGGTCCCGCAGGCCAGGTCGAGCACGGTCGAGCCCGGGCGCAGCGTCAGCGACCGCACGGTGAGCCGCCGCCAGCGCACGTCCAGGCGGAACGTCATGATGCGGTTGACCAGGTCGTACCGGGGCGCGATGGCGTCGAACATGCTGCGCACGGCGGTGGCCTTCTCGTCCCCCTGGGGCAGCGAGTCGGGCATCGAGAAGCGGGCCATCCCTGGGCATCGTACGGGTGCCCGGCGGCGCTTCCGGAATCCGGGCGGGCCGGGGCAGATGGCCGGGGCCGCCCCCTGAGCGCCTACGCTGCGGTCCGTGGCCAGGGCTCATTTCCGCATTCTCGGCATCCCGATCCGCATCGAGCCCTTCTTCTTCATCGTGGTCGCGCTGTTCGGGATCCGGCTGGAACCGCTGTGGCTGGTGTTCGCCTTCGTGGCCATCGCGTTCGTGTCCGTGCTGATCCACGAGCTGGGCCACGCCTTCACCTACCGGATCCTGGGCCAGCGCTCGGCCATCGTGCTGCACGGCTTCGGCGGCTTCACCGTGCCCCAGGGCGGCGGTCGCCAGGTGCTGTCCAAGCCCAAGTCGATCGCCGTCAGCCTGTCCGGCGCCTTGACCCAGATCCTGCTGCTCGGCGTGCCCGCCTACGTGGCCCTGCACAGCGAGTGGGGGCGGCGGGAGCACATCCTCTGGTCGTTCGGCGACGGCAGCTTCAGCTGGTGGCCGGTGCTGTACCTGCTGTACTTCGTCAGCGTCTGGTGGGGGGTGTTCAACCTCCTGCCGATCCGGCCGCTGGACGGCGGCCATGTGGCCGAGACGCTGTTCGGCTTCCGCATGGCCTGCCAGCTGTCGATCGGCGCCGCCATCATCGCCGCCTTCGTGGTGTTCCGGTCCGGGATGTTCGGGCTGATCGGGCTCATGTACTTCGGCCTGTTCGCGTTCCTCAACTACCGCGACCTGCGCGAGGACCAGAACACCGGCACGTTCGACGTCGACGCCCCCGACGCGGCCGGCCGGGGCGGCCGCGCGCCCCGGCGGCGCAGCCGGGCCAACCTGGCCGTGGTCGGCTCGCAGGAGGCGATCCCCGACCTCACGCCCCGGCTGTCGATGGCCGAGGCCGAGACACGGGCCTGGAACGCCCTGCGCTCCGGCGACGGCGGCCGGGCCGCGTCGATCATGCGCCAGGCCGGCGACGGCGGGAACGTCTTCCTGCGGGCCAGCATCGCCCTGGCCACCGGGCCGGTGGAGATGTCCGACGACCTGTTCGAGAACGCCTACCGGGCCGAGCCCGCCGGTCCGCCCAACCTGGTGCCGGCCACGCTGCTGGCCGACTCGGGCCGCGCCGTCCCGGTGGCGGCGAGGCTGTGCGCCGCGGGCCGTGCGGGCGTGGAGGCGGCCAGCGGGCTGCAGACCCACCTGCACTACGCGGAGCGCTTCCGGGCCGCGGCCGAGGTCGGTGAGCAGGTGTTCGCGGCCGGGCCCCAGAGCCCCGCCCAGACCGCGTTCGAGGTGGCGTGCTCGTGGGCCCGCGCCGGCAGCCCCGACGAGGCCCTGCGCTGGGTGGAGGCGGCGGTGGACGCCGGATTCCGTGCCCCCGGCCTGCTGGACGGCGAGCCCGACCTGGCCCCGGTCCGGGCCCTCCCGGGCTGGCCCGCCGTCCGCTCCCGGCTCTCGGCCTGATCGCCGGCCTGGCGGCCGGTCAGGCGTAGTAGCGGAAGACGTTCTCCGCCACGCAGGCGGGCTTCGGCGCGCCCTCGCACTCGAACGTGAAGCGCATGACCACCTGGGCGCCGCCCTCGATGTCGGTCACGTCGGCCAGCTCGACGCCCACCCGCAGCTTCGAGCCCACCGGGACCGGGGAGGGGAAGCGCACCTTGTTGCAGCCGTAGTTCACCGCCATCGAGATGCCCGACACCGCCACGACCTGAGGCACCAGCCGGGGGCCCATCGACAGGGTCAGGTAGCCGTGGGCGATGGGGCCGCCGAAGGGGCTCTCCTTCTTGGCCCGCTCCACGTCGACGTGGATCCACTGGTGGTCGCCGGTGGCGTCGGCGAAGAGGTTCACCTGCTCCTGGGTCACCTCGACGTAGTCGCTGTAGCCCAGGTGCTGGCCCACGAGGTCGCGGAGCCCGTCGATTCCCTGCACGATGGTGGTCATGTCCCGGACTATGCCCCAGGCCATGGGGGCGTTCCCAACCGACGTGTGCGCCGTCGTCCTGGCCGCGGGCGAGGGTGCCCGCATGCGCCCGCTCACCCGCCTGCGCCCCAAGGTGCTCTGCCCGGTCGGCGAGGACGCCCTGGTGGACCTGGCCATCGCCCGCGCCTGCACGGCCGTCGGCCCCGACGGGGCCGTGGCCGTCAACGTGTGCCACGGCCGGGAGAAGGTGGAGGCCCACCTCGGCGACCGGGTGCACATCTCGGTCGAGGAGGGCGAGGCCCTCGGCACCGCCGGCGCCCTCGGCCGGCTCCGGTCCTGGATCGACGGCCGCGGCGTGCTGGTCCTCAACGGCGACACCTGGGCCCCGGGGGACCTGTCTGGTGTCGTGGCGGGCTGGGATCGCGAGCGGGTGTGCGTGCTGGTGGCGGGCGAGGACCGGCTGCGCCCCGAGAGCCGCATCGCGGGCTCGCTCATGCCGTGGTCCGAGGTGTCCCGGCTGGCGGCCGAGCCGACCGGGCTGTGGGAGGTGTCGTGGCGCGACCGGCTGGCCGAGGGCCGCGTCGAGGTGGTCCGCTGGGACGGTCCCTGGGTCGACTGCGGGACCCCGGCCCAGTACCTGTGGGCCAACCTGGCCGCGTCGGGCGGGGTCTCGGTGGTGGGCGAGGGCGCGCAGGTGGAGGGCGAGCTCGACCACTGCGTGGTGTGGCCGGGCGCCCGGGTCCGGCCGGGCGAGAGTCTGGCCTACGCCATCCGGGCCGACGACTACGTGACGGTGCTGGTGCGCTGAGGCCGCTGGGTCAGCTCGACCCGGGCGGCCAGCTGGCCGCAGGCGGCGTCGATGTCGGTGCCGCGGTTGCGGCGGACGGTGGCGTTGACGCCCAGGTCCTCCAGGCGCTGGCGGAACAGGCGCACGCCGTCGGCCGTCGTGCCCCGGGTGCGGTAGCCGGGGGTGGGGTTGAGCGGGATCAGGTTCACGTGCGCGGGCAGCGGCAGCGTGCGGGCCAGCTCGGCCAGCTCCCGGGCGTCGGACAGCCGGTCGTTGGTGCCGTCGATCAGCGCCCACTCGAACGACAGGCGCCGGCCCTTGGCCCGCAGGTAGTCGGCGCACGCGCCCATCAGCACCGACAGCGGGTAGCGCTTGTTGATCGGGACCAGCTCGTTGCGCAGCTCGTCGTTGGCCGCGTGCAGGGACACGGCCAGGTTCACCGGCAGGTCCTCGGCCGCCAGCCGGCGGATCCCCGGCACCAGGCCCACCGTGGACAGCGTCAGGTGGCGGGCGGACAGGCCCAGGTCGTCGTGGATGCGCACGACGGCGGGCCACACCCGGTCGTAGTTGGCCAGGGGCTCGCCCATGCCCATGAACACCACGTTGCCCAGCCGCCGCCCGGACTCGCGGGCCCGGCGGGCGGCCCGCACCACCTGCTCGACGATCTCGCCGGTGCCGAGCTGGCGCTGGAAGCCGGCCTGGCCGGTGGCGCAGAATCCGCAGCCCATGGCGCAGCCGGCCTGGGTGGACACGCATACGGTCGTGCGGTCCCGGTAGTGCATGAGCACGGTCTCGACCCGGGCGCCGCCGTCCAGCTCGAACAGCCACTTGACCGTGTCGCCGTTGGGCGTGGCCGACTCGGCCACCGGGTGCAGGGCCGCGGGCAGCTCGGTGTCCAGGCGGGCGCGGAGCGCCTTGGGCAGCGTCGTGAGCTCGCCCGGCTCCGCCAGCTGGCGGTGCAGCCCGTCCCAGACCTGGTCGACCCGGTAGCGCGGCTCGCCCGCCAGCAGGGCGGAGAGCGCGTCGCGGTCGAGGTCGTAGCGGGAGGGCACGGACGTCGAGCGTAGGGCGGCCCGGCCGCGATGGATACCGTCGCGGCGTGGACGGCGACAGCGACAAGCCCCGGACCCGGCGCCCTGCGCACCACTCCGAGCACCATCACCGCGACGTGCAGGGCGGGTCCGCCCGGGCCGCCGTGTTCGGCGTGAGCGACGGGCTCGTCAGCAACATGGGCCTCATCCTGGGCGTGGCCGGTGCCGACCCCGCCCCCGCGGTGGTGCGCCTGGCCGGGCTGGCCGGGCTCATCTCCGGCGCCATCTCCATGGGCGCGGGGGAGTACAACTCGATGCGGGTCCAGGCGGAGCTGCTGGAGCGGGAGCTGGCGGTGGAGGCGACCGAGCTCCGGCGCCGCCCCGACCTGGAGACGGCCGAGCTGGCGGGGATCTACGAGCAGCGCGGCCTGGCGGCCGACGACGCCCGGCGGGTGGCCGAGGCCATGATGAGCGACCCCGAGACCGCGCTGGAGACCCATGCCCGCGAGGAGCTGGGCATCGACCCCAACCAGCTGGGCTCGCCCCGGGACGCGGCGGTGTCGTCGTTCCTGGCCTTCTCGCTCGGCGCGTCGGTGCCGCTGGTCCCGTGGTTCGTGGCCGCGGGGACCGTCGCCATCGTCGCCTCGCTGGTCCTGGGCGTGACCGCGGCGGTGGTCGTGGGCGCCGTCGTGGCCCGGTCCACCGGCCGGCCCACCGGGCGGGCCATCCTGCGCCAGGTGCTGTTCACCGTCATCCCCGCGGCGGTCACCTTCGCCATCGGCCGGGCCCTCGGGGTCGGCTAGCCCTCCGCGCCCGGGAACGAGTGTTGCCGGCCCCCTCTAGCGGGGGCGGATGTCGGCCGCATAGGCGCGGTCGACGTGGTCGAGGACGAAGCCCAGGTCGTCGTACAGCCGGGTCGCGGGCGTGTTGTCGGCGTCGACGTAGAGCATCCCGACCGTGAGGCCTCGCCCGGCCAGGTGGTCGAGGCCGGCCAGGACCAGGGCCCGGCCCAGGCCCCGGCCTGCGAAGTCGGGATCGACCGCGATGACGTAGATCTCGCCCAGCGGCGGGTCGTGGTCGACGTGGACCTTGGTCCAGCAGAAGCCCGCCAGGCGCCCGTCCTGCTCGTGGAGCAGGAAGCCGTCGGGATCGAACCACGGCTCGGCCTCCCGCTCCCGCACGTCGTCGAGGGTCCAGCCGCTCTGCTCGGCGTGCCAGGCGAAGGCCCGGTTGTTCACCTCCAGCCAGGCGGCCTCGTCCTCGCCGACCACGAACGGGCGGGTCTCCAGGTCCCAGGCCTCGCCGACGGGCAGCGGGCGGCGCACCTCCCACAGGTCGCGCTCCGGGTCGAGCCCGGCGGCCGCGGCCATGCGGTCGTCGGCCTCCTCGGGCCGGCTGATCCACAGGTGCGCCCGGCCGCCGCCGCCCGCCCGCACGCGCCCGAGCGCGGCGGTGAGGACCTCGACGGCGTCCTCCCGTCCCTCGGGGTCGCGCTCGTAGCTCAGCTCGAGGTCCCAGCGCCGGCCGCCCTGGATCACCCGCACCTGGGCCCGGGGACGGTCGAGGTCGAAGCGGCTCACGGGGCGCAGGATACGGAGCACAGCGGAGCGAGGCCCGCGGCCGCGGCCCCGAGGGCGCCGGTGGTCGCGGTGGTCCGGTCCCACGCCTCCTGGGCCCGGGCCCGGTCGGCGGGCGCCAGCGTGGGGTCGGACCGGGCCGCGCCCGCGTCCACGAGGCGGATCGGCGGCCCGGGCGTACGCACGAGCAGGGCCGCGTACTCGGCGCGGGTGGCGTGCCAGCGGCCGTCGGGCGCCTGGCCGAACGTGAACCGCACCAGCAGGCCCTCCTCGTTGGCGGGCAGCACGGTCTCGTGGTCGGCCACGAAGTTGCCCATCCCGTAGACGAGCCACTCGCCGCCGGCGGCCTCCACCGGCTGGACCACGTGGGCGTGATGGCCCAGCACCAGGTCGATGTCGGGCGAGGCCAGCAGCCGGGGACCGAGGTCGCGCTGCTCCGGGGTCGGCTCGGACCGGTACTCCTGGCCCCAGTGCAACGCCACCACCACGACCTCGGCGCCCGCCGCCCGGGCCCGGGCCGCGTCGGCCAGGATCCGGCCCTCGTCGATGCGGTTGGCGCGCCACGCGTCGCCGCCAGGCACGGGGATGCCGTTGAACCCGAAGGTGTAGGACAGGAACGCCACGTCGGCCCCGGCCGGCGTCGGGATGAGCGTGATCGCCTCCGCCTCCGCCGGGCTGCGGGCCGAGCCCGCATGGCGGATGCCCGCCGCGTCCAGCGCCGCCAGCGTGCGGTCGATGCCGTCGGCGCCCTGGTCGAAGGTGTGGTTGGACGCCGTCGAGCAGGCGTCGAACCCGGTGTCCGCCAGCGCCGGCACGATCTCGGGCGGCACCGAGAAGGCGGGATAGCCGTGGTACGGGCCACCCGCGGGTGCCAGCGGCGTCTCCAGGTGGCAGATGGCCACGTCGGCGCCGCGCACGATGGGCGCGACACCCGCCAGCAGCGGCCGGAAGTCGAGGCCTCCGGTCCCGCCGGCCGCCCCGTCCGCCCCGGCCTGCGCCCACAGCGGCTCGTGCAGCAGCACGTCCCCGCCCGCCACCAGGGTGAACGACCGCGGCTCCGGCACCGCCGGCGGCTCGGGGGCCGTGTGCGTGCGGGCCCTCCCGTCGATCCCCCCGATGGCGATCGCAGTCATGACCGGGGAGGCCGGGTGATCCGCCGGTACGAGGGACGCGAGGATCAAGGCCGCGGCGATCGAGGCGGCCAATCGCACGCCTGGTGGGCGCTCACGGGCCATCGCCCGCAGTATGTCGCCGGAACGGGGCTGGCGTGCCGGTAGTGTCCGCCCGATGGCCACCGGTCGTCCCCGCAGCCCCCGAGGCCGTGCCCGCGTCGTCGCCGACCGCCTGGCGGTCGAGTACCCGGGGAGCGCCGCCGAGCTGTGCGCGCTGCATCACGGCAACCCCTACGAGCTGCTGACCGCCACGATCCTGTCGGCCCAGACCACCGACGAGCGCGTGAACATGGTGACGCCGGCGCTCTTCGCCAAGTACCCGCGGCCCGAGGACCTGGCGGGCGCCGATCCCGCCGAGGTCGAGGAGCTGATCCGCACCACCGGGTTCTTCCGCAACAAGACCAAGAGCATCATGGGCATGGCGGCGGGCGTGACCGAGCGCTTCGGGGGCGAGGTGCCGCACAGGATGTCCGACCTCGTGACCCTGCCCGGGGTCGGGCGCAAGACCGCCAACGTGGTCCGCAGCGTGGCCATGGACGAGCCCGGCCTGCCGGTCGACACCCACGTGCAGCGGCTGTCCAAGCGGCTGGGCCTGACCACCCAGACCGACCCGGTGAAGATCGAGATGGACCTCAACCCGCTGGTCAAGGCGACCGAGCGGGGGACGCTCAGCCTGCGCCTGATCCTGCACGGCCGGGCCGTGTGCAAGGCCCGCAAGCCCGCCTGCGACCGCTGCGTGCTCGCCGACGTCTGCCCGTCGGCCTTCAAGGTGTGACCTCTGACATGGGCTTTCAGGTCATCGTGAAACAATTGCAACGAACTTCTTGCCCAGCCGCGCACCCTCGCCTACGCCGTAAGCGATAACGTTGGTGAAGACCAGGTTCCCGCCACCTGGTTCCATGCGACGCCGGGATCCGCCGCCTGGCGTCGCCGCGACGGCGCCCTACGGGGCGCCGTCGTCGTATTCCGGGACGCCTTAGCGTAATGACCGCTCGACCCGGTCCAGCTTGCGGGACGCGGTGAGCAGCGAGCGCTCGACCTCGTAGAGGCTGTCGGCCACGTCCGCCCGGGGTGTTCCCCGGTAGCGGTCGGCCAAAGCCGTGATGCGGGTGGTCAGCTCGTCGAGGCTGGTCGCCAGGGCCGACAGCTCGGCTCGATCGCTCTCCATGGGGGACCGTTCTACCCGCGGTATCGGCTGGGGCCGTTCCACCGGCCGCCGGTAGCGTTGCAGGTCGTGCTCCGCCGACTCGACCTCCGCGGGACCGGCACCGGCGACCTCCGCCGCCGCCTGCCCCGCCCCGCGGCCCAGACCGAACCGCCCGTGGACGAGGTCCGGGCGGTGCTGGCCGCGGTGCGCGACCGGGGCGACGACGCCCTCCGGGAGCTGACCGAGCGGTTCGACGGCGTCCGCATCGACGACATCCGGGTGCCTCCGGCCGAGGTGGCGGCGGCGCTCGACGCCATCCCCGCCGAGCTGCGGGAGGCGCTGGAGGTGGCGCAGGCCAACATCGCGGCCTACCACGAGGCCCAGTGCGGCGACGAGGTGGTCCACCACAACGGCGCCATCGAGATCCGTGAGCTGGTCCGCCCGGTGGACCGGGTGGGCTGCTACGTGCCCAGCGCCGCCGCGCCGCTGGTGTCGACCGTGCTCATGACGGTGGTCCCGGCCAAGGTCGCCGGCGTGCCCGAGGTGGTGCTGGTCACCTCGCCGGGGCCCGACGGCCGGGTGGCGCCCGGCATCCTGGCCGCGGCCGCCCTGGCCGGGGCGGACGAGGTGTACCGGGTCGGCGGCCCCGCGGCCATCGCGGCGCTGGCCTACGGCACCGCCTCGATCCGCCCGGTGGACGTGATCGTGGGCCCCGGCAGCGCCCGGGTGGCCCAGGCCAAGCGGGAGGTGGCCGGCTCCGGCCTGGTCGGCGTCCCCTCGGCCTTCGCCGGCCCGTCCGAGGTGGTCGTCGTGGCCGACGCCACCACCCCCGTGGACCACGCCGCCATCGATGTCATCCTGCAGGCCGAGCACGGCCCCGACGGCCTCGCCTGGCTGATCACCTGGGACGAGGCCGTCGCCGACGCCGTCACCGAGGCGGTCGCCCGGCTCGTGCCCGCCTCGCCCCGGCGCCGCCACCTGGAGGCCACGCTGGCCGAGGGCGGCTACGCGGTCGTGTGCGACGATCCCACCCAGGCGCTGGCCGTGGCCAACGCCATCGCCCCCGAGCACCTGGAGCTGCTCGTGGAGGACGCCGCCGACCTGCTGCCGCTGGTGCGCCACGCGGGCGCGGTGTTCTGCGGGCCGCTGGCCCCGGCGTCGATCGGCGACTACGTGGCCGGGCCCAACCACGTGCTGCCCACCTACGGCTCGGCCCGGTTCTCGGGCGCGCTGCGGGTCGACGACTTCCGCAAGCACGTCCACGTCGTGACCGTCGACGACAAGGGCCTGGCCGAGGTCGCGCCTCACGTCGTGGCGCTGGCCACCTACGAGGGCCTGCCCGCCCACGCCGAGTCGGTCCGGCTGCGCCAGGAGGAGAGCCGGTGACCGCGCCGCTGACGCCCCGGGACGACCTGGCGCTGGTCGAGGGCTACCACTCGCCCCAGGTCGACGTACGGGTCCGCCTGAACACCAACGAGGCGCCGGTCCCGCCGCCGCCCGGCTTCCGGGAGCGGCTGGCCGAGGCGCTGGCCGCCATCGACTGGCACCGTTACCCGGACCGCTCCTACCGCGAGCTGCGGTCCGCCCTGGCCGCCCACCACGGCGTCGCGCCCGAGCAGGTGTTCGCGGCCAACGGGTCCAACGAGGTGCTGCAGACGCTGTGCCTCACCTACGGCGGACCGGGCCGCACCGCCGCGGTGTTCGAGCCGACCTACGCGCTGCACAGCCACATCCCCCGCATCACGGGCACCGCGGTGGCGGTGGGCGAGCGGGACGAGAACTTCGTCCTCGCCCTCGACGAGGTGCGCCGGGTGCTGGCCGAGGCCGAGCCGGCCATCACGTTCCTGTGCTCGCCCAACAACCCCACCGGCATGGTGGAGCCGCCCGACCTGGTGCGGGCGGTGGCGGCCGAGGCGCCCGGCCTGGTCGTGGTGGACGAGGCCTACGGCCAGTTCGCCCCGTGGTCGGCGCTCGAGCTGGTGGACGGCGAGCGCCCGCTGGTGGTGACCCGCACGTTCTCCAAGACCTGGTCGATGGCGGCCGCCCGGCTCGGCTACCTGATCGGGCCGGAGTGGCTGGTGGCCGAATTGGACAAGGCCGTGCTGCCCTACCACCTCGACGCGGTCAAGCAGGCCGCGGGCACCGCCGCGCTCGACTTCGCGGACGAGATGCGGGCCCGGGTGGCGGGGATCGTGGAGGAGCGGGGCCGGCTGACCGCGGCGCTGGCCGATCTGCCGGTCGACTTCTGGCCGTCGGGCGCCAACTTCGTGCTGTTCCGGCCCCGGGAGCGGGAGGGCAGCCAGGTGTGGAAGGACCTGGTGGCCCGGTCGGTCCTGGTGCGGGACTGCTCGTCCTGGCCTCGCCTGGAGGGCTGCCTGCGTGTCACGATCGGGTCCCCCGACGAGGACGACGCCTTCCTGGGCAACCTGTCCGAGGTGCTGTCATGACCCGATCCGCCCATCGCCAGCGCACCACCCGCGAGACCTCGGTCTCGGTGTCGATCGACCTCGACGGCCCCGAGGGCAAGGTCCACGCCGCCACCGGGCTGCCGTTCTTCGACCACATGCTCGACCAGCTGGGCCGTCACGGCGGCTTCGACCTCACGGTCGAGGCCCAGGGCGACCTGCACGTGGACGGCCACCACACCGTCGAGGACGTGGCCATCGTGGTGGGGGAGTGCTTCAGGGAGGCGCTGGGCGACAAGGCCGGCGTGCGGCGCTTCGCCAGCGGCGCGTTCCCGCTGGACGAGGCGCTGGTGGAGGTGGCGCTGGACCTGTCGGGGCGGCCGTTCACCGCCATCGACCTGCCCTTCGGCGAGGTCCTGCCGCTGGGCGACCCGCCGTTCAACCCCGAGATGGCCGAGCACTTCTGGCAGTCGTTCGCCACCGCCGCGGCCATCACCCTGCACGTGACCCTGCGGTCCGGCCGCAACACCCACCACATCGTGGAGGCCTCGTTCAAGGGCGTGGCCCGCTGCCTGCGCGATGCCGTGCGGGTGGAGGGCAGCGGCGTCCCGTCCACGAAGGGCACGCTCTAGCCGTCGGCGCCGGCCGGCTCAGGTCCGCAGCATCGGGGCCTCGGCCGCCTGGCGCTCCCGCAGCTCACGGTCCCAGCCGCCGTTGCAGTAGCCGGTGACGTCGGCGATCCGCCCGTCCCGCACCTCGCACAGCCACAGGCGGCGGGCGGTCACCTCGTCGCCGTCGACGCGCTGGCGCTCCACGTGCTCGGTGACGAAGCCGGTGGCGGTCGGGACCGTGCGCACGATGTCGACCTGGGCCGGCCCCGCCGCGATCGAGCGGAGCTGGTCGGTGAAGGCAGTGCCGCCTCGGAGCTGGAAGCGCCACATCGGCGGCAGCAGGTCGAAGAAGGCGTCGTCGGTGAACAGGTCGCCATCGGCCTCGAAGGTCTCGAAGCACCGGTGGAAGCGGCGGCTCAGGTCGTGCACGGACATCAGAAGACCTCCACGTCGGGATCGAGGCCGGCCAGGACGGCGCCACACGAGGTGAGCGTGTCGTCCTTCACCAGGAAGTGCTGGGTCAGCGCCCGGCTGTCGCGCAGGCGTCGCTGCAACGGGCTGGAGTCGTAGAGCGCGGTGCCACCGCCCGCCCGGTAGGCCGCGTCGACGACGTCGGCCGCCGCCGTGACCGCATGGACGCCAGCCGCGCGGGCCCGGGAGCGCAGCGCCAGGGTCAGCTCACCGCCGGCCTGCGTCGCGGCCGACAGCGCGGCCGCTTCGGCCTGGAGCAGGCAGCGGGCGGCCCGGAGCTGCACGTCCGCCGTCCCCAGCACGTGCTGGAAGCGGGGGTTGGTCGCGAGCGTGGTGGGCGCCAGCAGGGGCGTCTTGCCGGCGGCGAGGGAGATCACGTCGTCGAGGGCGCCCTGGGCCGTGCCGACGGCCACGGCGCCCATCAGCAACGGCGCGGCCGAGGGCAGGGGGATCCGGGTCAGGGGCGAGTCGAGGCAGGGCGGATCGGCGAACACCGCGCAGGTCCTGGCGGCGGGGACGAGCGCACCGCGCACGACCACGTCGTGGCTCCCCGTCCCGCGGAGGCCCGACACCGACCACGTGTCCTCGATCGTGATCTCGTCGCGCGGCAGCACCGCCATGCGGAGCAGGGGTTGGTCGCCACTGGCATCGACGCAGTTGCCGTAGAACCAGTCGGCGTGCTCGCATCCGCTGGCGAAGCTCCACCGCCCGTCGACGACGTACCCGCCGTCCGCCGGCCGGACCGTGCCGGTGGGGTTGAAGACACCGGCCGCGACCGTGTCGGCGCCGGGCGGGTATATCTCGTCGAACGTCTCCCGGGGCAGTGACACCAGGTCCAGCCAGGACACGCCGCCGATGACGGCGATCCAAGCGGTGGAGGCGTCGGCCCGGGCCAGCGCCTCGTACACGGGCAGGGCCGCAGCGAGGTCGCTGCCCGCACCGCCGTGGGACGTGGGCAGCAGCAGGCGGAAGGCGCCGGCCGCCTTGAGCCGGTCGAGCAGGTCTCCCGGCACCCGCCGGTTCGCCTCGATCTCGGGCGCGCGGGCGCCGATGTCGGGCAGCAGCGGTCCCAGCGCGTCGAGGACGCTGGCCGGCCGCAGCGCGCGGTCGTCGCCGACGATGGTCATGTGGCGCTCCTTCCTCGCGGGCGGCGCCGCGCCGCCCGCCAGCGAACGTACGGGTGGGCCGGGCCCCCGGACATCGCCTGCGCGTACCAATCGGCGCGCCCGGCCGCGTGGTCCGTTCGTGCCACGTGGCGCGTCGGGGCTGCGGTCAGGCGAGGTCGTGGCGGACGGCGAAGGCGGTGGCCGCGGCCCGGGACGAGACGCCGAGCTTGGCGAAGATGTTCTGCAGGTGGCGGCGGACGGTGTGAACGCTCACGCCGAGCTCGACCGCGATGTGGTGGTTCGACAGGCCGCCCGCCACCCGTTGGAGCACCTCGACCTCGCGCTCGGTGAGGCCGCCCGGCCGGGCGGGCCGCCCGGGGCGGGCCAGCGCGGCCACGGCGGCCAGGTCGGGTGCCGCGCTCAGCGCCTCGAAGGTGGCCCGCGCCGCGTCCAGCTCCAGCCGGGCGGCGTCGGCATCGCCGACGGCCTGGCAGGCCGCGGCCACGAGCACCCGGGTGCGGGCGGTCCCGTACGCCGCGCCCAGCCGTTGCCAGGTCGCCAGGGCGACCCGGAGCGGCCCGAGTGCGCGGGCCGGGTCGCCCTCGGCCAGCAGGACGGCCCCCTTCGCCTGCCCTGCCACCGCTGCCAGCAGGGGGACGTCGCTCGTGCCCGAGGCGGCCGCCAGCTCGTCCGACGCGGCTCGGGCCGCGTCGAGATCGCCGGCGGCCAGCGCGATCTCCACCAGTGACGCCAGGACCGGGATGCTGCCGATCTCGGGGTGGTCCTCGGTGGCCGCCCGCCGGATCGACGCGGCCGCAGCCGCGAGGTCACCCTGCGCCAACCGGAGCAGGGCCAGGCCGGGCTGCGGCTCGCGTCCCCGCTCGTGGGCGGTCCGGTAGCCGGACTCGGCCGCGGCGAAGTCGCCGCGCAGCCGGTGCAGCTCCGCCCGCTGGTAGTGGGCCTCGCCGCCTGCCGGGTGTCCGGCCAGCACCTCGCAGGCCCGCTGCGCCTCGACGAGCGCCTCGTCCCAGCGGCCGTCGAGCTGGAGCACCTCCGACCGGTGGACCAGGCACTGGCCGCGGTAGGGCACGAGGTCGGGCTGGGAGTCGCACCACCGGGTCACGGCTTCGGTCCACTCCCGGGCCCGGCGGGCGTCGAAGGTCTTGCGGCACTCGAGCAGGACCCCGCAGTAGACGACCCCGGCGATCGGGACCGTCACCTCGTCGGCGATGACGGCCACCATCGCCTCGTCGAGCTGGGCGGCGCCGCCGGTGAGGTCGTCCCGGGCCACGAGCACCTGGCCGCGGCCGAGCCGGCTGAGGGCCAGCACGTCGGGGTCGCCGCAGCGCTCGCCGATGGCGGCCGCCTGCTCGAAGTGCGCCAGCGCCGCGCCGAGGTCGCCGCGCTCGAGCCGCTGCAACGCCTCGACCAGGCTCAGCATGCCGTGGACCGCGCACTCCTCGGCCGCCCCGTCGAGCAGGGTGCGGGACCGGCCGAGCCAGCCGGTCGACCCCGCCATGTCGCCCCGGAACATGAGGTTCCACCCCAGCCAGAACGCGCAGCCGGCGGCCCGCCGTTCGTCGCCCTCGCCGAGGGCCGTCGCATGGGCGCGCAGCCACGCCGCGTCGCTCTCGGCGTCCGCGCCCGTGAGGTAGGCGGCGATCGCGAGCCGTTCCAGGTCGTCGACCGCCAGGGTCTCCGGGTCCACCGCCCCGAAGGCCTCGCATGCCGCACGCCACTCACGCCGCTCGAAGCTGGCCCGCGCCCGGGCCAGCGAGGCGTCCACCTCTGCCGGACGACCCATGGCAGCGAGCCTAGGACCGGGCCTGCGGCATGTGGCACGGATCCACCCCGCCGTGGTCTTGTTGAGCATGGAGGAAGGGGACCGCGCGACGCGCTTCGGGGTCTTGTGCGTGGCCGTCGAGCCCGGCCTGCGCCGGGCGCTGGTGGCGGCCTACGGACCGGACCTGGGCTCCGATGCAGCCGCCGACGCCCTGGCCTGGGCCTGGGAGCACTTCGACCGGGTCGAGACGATGGACAACCCGGCCGGCTACCTGTGGCGGGTCGGCCAGACCTCCGTCCGCCGCAGCGCGGGCCGCCGGCATCGCTGGCAGGCCCCGGATGCGGCCACGGCGGGCGGCGAGCCCGCCTACGAGCCCGGGCTGGCCCGGGCGCTGGCCGAGCTGAGCGAGCGCCAACGGGCCGCGGTGCTCCTCGTCCACGGCTACGGCTACCCGCTGGCCGAGGCCGCGAGCCTCCTGGGCTGCCGGATCCGCACCCTGCGCAACCACCTCGACCGCGGCCTGGCCAAGATCCGCTTCACCCTGGGGGTGACCGTCGATGCCTGAGACCCACGACCTCGACGACTCCCTGCGGGCGCTGGCCGGCGAGCTCGACGCCGGCAGCCGGCCCACCACCCCGGCCGAGGCCATGTCCCGCGCCTCGCGGGCCCGCAAGCCGCACGCCCGCCCGCCCCGCTGGGCGCTGGTCGCCCTGGCCGTGGCGGCGGTGGTGGCGGTGGTGGCCGTCACGACCGGCCTGCCCGACGGCGAGGACCGGGACGACGTCACGACCGACCGGACGCCCGGCCCCCCGCCGGCGCCCGGCCCCGACGCGCCCACCAGCGGCACGCTCACCCGCTTCTCCGGTCCGCTGGCTGGGACGCCGCTGGCCTCGCTGCCCGAGGGCGGCTTCGCCGACGTCACCGACGACGGCGTGGTGCTCCTGTCCTACGACGGCACCGAGCTGGCCCACGCCACCGGCTGGCCCAACGGCGCTCCCGCGGCGGGCGCCGATCTCGTGGTGAGCAACAATCGCGGCAGCACCATCGTGGTGGCCGCCACCCTCGATCCCGCCCAGGCCCCGGACGACTGCTCGGAGGCCGCGGGCGCCGGCGGGACCCGCGTCGCCATCTGCGACGGGCGCCGGCAGCTCGACCGGGTCGATCCCGACGGCACCCGCACCGGGCTCTCCGACGTCCTCCCGGGCATTCCCTGGACCCGGGCGCTCCCGTCCCCGGACGGCCGCTGGGTGCTCGCCGAGATCATGGCCGGGTGCGACAAGCCGCTCGCCGTCGTTCGTCCCACCGACCCGGACACGGAGTCGCAGAGCACCCTCGACGACTCCGAGCGGGTCGCGGTGGGCTGGCTCCCCGACGGGCGGGCGGTCATGCAGGTGATCGGCGACGGCTGCGGGAGCAGTGGAGTGGAACCTTCGGTGGAAGCCCTCGATCCCGAAGGCGACGGCAGCGCCACGCTGCCCCTGTCGCCCCGGGGCGTGCTGCACCGCTGGCGGGTCGCCGGGGAGGGCCTCACCGACACCGCTCGCGCGTTCCACCGGGCCCGGGGGGAGCTGGGCCTGGCTCAGCCGTGCTGCACCGACCAGCCGCTCAACGGCGCCGACCTCGCCAGCGGCCTGGTGTGGCACGGCGTGAACGTGGCCGTGACCGCCGGCGACCAGGGCGTGCTCCCCGAACCGGATCGGCCCGGCTACCACACCACCTCGGTCGACGGCGTCGAGATCATCGTGGCCGACGATGCGGGAGGTGCGGGCGCCGACTTCTCCTGCGGCGGGACCGTGTGGCACATCGGCGGGGAGCCGCTCGACGTCACCGACGAGGCCACGGTCGTGGCTGTGGCCGAGGCGCTGATCCCGCACCTCTACTGCACGGTGGACCCGCTGCCGTCAGGGTGACCAGCTGACGCAGTGGACTCCCGGGAGCGCGGTCGGGAGGTGGTGCCAGGTGTCGCCGCTGTCCTCGGACACGTACAGGTCGCCCGTCGGCGTGCCCACGGCCACGAGCCCGCCCGCGGCGGCCAGCGAGAACGTGTCCACGTTGTGGCCGAACGCGGCGGGCAGGTCGTCGTCGCCGGGCCCGCCGCAGCGGGTGAACGGGGCCTCGGGGTCGCCCAGCGGGCGGCGGTAGACGGCGCCCTCGGTGGTCCCCGGACCGGTCGACGCCGTGGCCAGCAGCCAGCCCTCGGCGATGGCCGCGGCCCGGCAGTAGGACGCGTGCAGGCCGTCGTGGCTCCACGTCCAGGTGTCGCCGCAGTCGTCGCTCTGGCCCACGCCCACGGCCGCGGCCACGGCGACGCGGTCGCCCTCGGTCACCACCTGGTGGTTGTCGGCCTCGGCCGGGACCACCTCCGTCCAGCCGGTCGCCTCCCGGCGCCACACGCCGCCCACGTGCACGCCGGCGAACAGGCCGGCCGGTCCGATGGCGATCGAGCGGGTGTCGGGCGGTCCGCCCCACGGGGTGGTCCAGCCGGTCCGGGTCGGGATGGTGTCGAACAGCGCGTCGAGCATGGGGCCGTCGGGCCCGCCCACGTCGACCAGGTGGGCGTCGCCTGTCCCCACCAGCGCCCGGCCCCCGTCCAGCGAGGTCACGCAGCGGGGGATCAGCCCGCCCGGCAGCGAGATGGCCGCGCCCGCGTCCAGGGCCATGACCCAGCCGTCGGCGATGGCCCAGTCGCCGGCCACGCCCACCACGTCCGCACCGGGCATGGTGCGGCGCAACTCCTTCCCGTCGAGGGAAAGATCCAGCAGACCATCCGCGGTTCCGACGAGGAGCATCCGCCTAGCATGCCGCAGCGTGGTGTTCACGTCACTGATTACACGGAGAGTGGTCAGGAGGGGAGTCGGATGAGCCGGCCGGAGGTGTGGCTCGTGCGCCACGGCGAGACCGAGTGGAGCCGCGACGGCCGCCACACCAGCCACACGGACCTGCCGCTCACGGCCAAGGGCGAGGCCGAGGCCCGCGCCGTGGCGGGCGTGCTGGCGGGCGTGGCGTTCGACCTCGTACTGGTGAGCCCGCGGGTGCGGGCGACCGTCACGGCCAAGCTGGCCGGCCACCCCGAGGCCATCCCCGAGCCCGACCTCACCGAGTGGGACTACGGCGAGTACGAGGGCCTCACCACGCCCGAGATC